>JBIIFW010000256.1:0-4267 GCA_044236985.1 Bradymonadia bacterium
GGCGGCGCCGGGGTGCCAGGCGCCCGGGTCGCGCTCACCGAGTCGCTCCCAAACTCCAACGCCTACTACCTTCTCACCGCCTGCGGCGGCGCCTACGCCGACTCGCTGATCTATGCCGACACCATCGTCCAGGGGCTCCGGACAGAGGGGTCGCCCATCGCGGCGCCGGGAGACGGCGAGGCCTTCTCGCGGTGCGCGGAGCGGGCCGATACCAATGACAACAGCGCAGACTTCGAGGCCGCCACGCCGACGCCTGGCCTACCGGCCGCGCGCACCGACTTTGCCGCGGGCAGCCCCTGCCGCGTCGGCCCCTGCGACCCAGCGCTCTTTGACGATGTGCGCCTCTCCGAGGTGCTCTACGACCCTGCGGGCACCGACTCCGACGGCTCGGGCTCACGCGAGTTCGTCGAGATTTCCGGGCCGCCAGGAGCCTCTGCTGAGCTCTTCACCGTGGTGGCCTACAACGGCTCGACGGGTCTGCCCGTCCTCGAACGGCCGCTCGTCGGCACCTTCCCGGAGAGCGGCCTCTTTGTCCTCGGCGGCCGGAGCCTCTCGCCGACGCAAGACATCGCCTGCACGAGCGGCTGCATCCAGAACGATGCCGAGGCGGTGCAGCTCCTCGGCTGCGACGGCAGCGTGGTCGATGCGCTGGCCTGGAAGGAGCTCGCGGCGCCGCCGCTGGGCGAGGGGAGTCCCGCTCCCGACGCGGCCGACGGCAGCTCGCTGTCGCGCTGCGATCTCCTGTTGGAGTCGGGCGACAACGCCTCCGACTTCGTGGTCACCACGCCGACGCCGGGAACAGCCATCGCGCCCGATGAGGCGCTCTGCCGCTGATCCGCCGATTGGTTGCAGCCATCGCGGCCTTCGTGGTAGCAACGGCCCTTCGCGGAGCCGATATGCTCGGCGACCTCCTGAGAGGAAGCGTACGATGGGTCACTTCAGCCGAATCTTCCCGACCAGCCTGCTGCTGGCGCTTCCGATTGCCACCTCGCTGGGGGGCTGCACCGAGCCGAACCCGGACTACGTGGAGCCCACGCCGCCCTGTGCCTCGGGCGAGCGCTACCTCGCAGAGCGGGTAGAGTTTGCGGCCTCCAAGAAGGTCGACATCCTCGTGGTGGTAGAGAAGACGGAAGAGATGGGCGCGACGCAGGCGGCGCTCGGCGCCTCGCTCGCAGGGCTCGTTGATCGCCTCAAGGCCGATGCCTCGCTCGACTGGCAGCTCGGCGTGACGAGCGGAGACACCACCGATGGCGGCGCGCTCTACGCAGGCCGCGCAGGCGTGGACGGCTGCCCCGACACACTGCCGACCCTCATCACCTCTGCCACCGCCGACGCAGGCGCGACCGCTGCCTGCTTGGCCCAGGTTGGCACAGAGGGCTCGCCCTTCAGCCGCCCGCTCGAGTCTGCGCGGCTCACGCTCGTCGCGCCTGCCAATGCGTCGAGCGGCCTTGTCCGCGCCGATGCGCGGCTGGTCATCCTCTTCGTCGGCCTCCATGACGACTGCTCCGCCCCCTCGGGCGTGCTGACGGCCGACCCCAACAGCTGCGTCTGGGCTGCCGACCAGCTCATCCCCACCGCCGACTATGTGGCCACCTTCCGCCAGGCCAAGCGGTTCGCCGGCAGCCCCGTCTCCATCATCTCGCTCTCGGGCCCCGCAGACGGCGCCACGGTCACCACGGGTATCGAGCCCACGCCTGCCTGCACCGGTGCGGGCACCGCCTTCGCCGGCAACCGGCTCACCGCAGTCGCGGATGCCGCGGCCGTCGCAGGCCGCAGCTTCTCTGCCAACATCTGCGCCTCGAACTTCGACGAGACGGTCGACCGCCTCTTCAACGAGGCGATTGGGTCGGCGCCGGACAGCACCTGCCTCCGCTTCGCGCCGGTCGTGACGCTCCAGAGCATCTACCCGCTGACCGCCGTCGCCGGTGGCCTGCAGGCGGGCAGCGACCCCATCGAGACGCTGGGCTTCTGGTTCGACAGCGGCGCCGACAGCAGCTGCACCACCAGCCGCATCGAACTCGACGAGAGCGGTCATCCGACGGCCTCGGCGGCCTACGAGCTTCGCTACTGCTCCAACGCGGCGGGCGGCCAGTGATCCCCGCCGGCCACCCCGACCATGTCCGGTATGTGGCTGCCGCCGATGGCAGCCGCCTCTTCGTGCGTGAGTATGGCCCGGCCGACGCGCCCAAGACGCTCGTTATCATCCACGGCTATGGCGAGCATGGCGGACGCTACGAGTCGCGCCTGGCCCCCTTCCTCGCCGCCGGCTTTCGCGTCATCGTCCCCGATGTCCGTGGCCACGGCCGGAGCGACGGCGGACGCGGCCATGTGATGGCCTTCGACACCTACCTCGACGATCTCGAGCGCATCCTCGCCGAGCTCACCACAGCGCCTGCCAAGACCGTGCTCTTCGGTCACTCGCACGGCGGCCTCATCTCCATCCACTACGCGCTCCGGCACCCCGGCCGGTTTGCGGCGCTCGGCCTCTCTTCGCCCCTGCTCCGCATCGCGATCATCCCGCCTGCGTGGAAGGCCGGTGCCGGCCGCCTCCTGAGCCGCATCGCGCCCAAGCTCTCGCTCCCCACCGAGATCAAGGCCGAGTGGGTGAGCCACGACCCAGCCGTGGTCGCCGCCTATGGCACCGACCCGCTCAACCATCATGTGGTCAACACCCGCTGGTTCACCGAGGCGACCGCCGCGATGGAGCGGGCCAACGCTGCAGCCGGCAACCTGAGAATCCCCACGTTGCTGGTGCAGGCCGGCGACGACAAGCTGGTCAGCGCAGCAGCCTCCCGGGAGTTCGCTGCGGCCGCGCCCAACTGCACCTACGACGAGATCGCCGGCGCCTACCATGAGCTCTGGTTCGAGCCCGACGGTGCGACCCACGCCGCGCGTTTCGCAGCCTGGTTCATCGAGAAGACGGAAGGCTGAGCGGCACCGTGGTTGCAGCGAAGCGACAGCGGTTTGCCGCAGGTCTGGGCCTCGCTGCGCTGCTCATGACGGGCGGCTGCGACCGTACCGAAGCTGAGCTGGAGGCGCGGCGCGCCGAGGTACTGGCCACCATCGATCTGGGCCTCGCGAGCGAGGAGCCCTCCGTGCGGGCAGAGACGCTTCGGCTCGTCGGAAAGGTGGGCGACCCCGCGCTCGTAGACCGCCTGCTCGTGGGTCTCGAAGACCCCGACCCGGGCCCGCAGGCCGCGGCCACCGAGGCGCTGCTCCGCATGGGACGGACTGAGGCTGAGGCGTCGGCGCTCGCCCACCTCGTCGCGGCGCCCGAGGCGCTCCGCCGGCAGACGCTCGTCATCGCGATGACCTCGACCCGCGAGCCCTTTCGCGAAGAGGCGGTCGGACGAGCGCTGGGCGACATCGCAACCGAGCTTCGCCTCGCGGCAATCAGCCAGGCCCGGCTGCAACGGGTGAAGGTCGAGGAGCGCATTCTTCTCAAGCTCATCTCCGACCCCGATCCGACGCTTGCGGATGCTGCGATGCAGCTGCTCGGCGAGCGCTTCCCCGAGGCCGCCGCGCGGGCCCTCATTGCCCTGCTCCGCAGCGAAGAGGCCGCGAGCCATACGCAGGGCCTCCGCCTTGCTGTCTATGCGCCTTCTGGGAGCATCTGGCCGCTGCTGCGCTCCTACGCGCTCTTCGGGACAGAGGCCGAACAGGGCGACGCCCTCCGCGCCCTCGCGGCGATGGGTGACGAGACGGTCGCAGAGCGCATCCGCAAGCTGACGCTCGCCGTCGGACCGGCCGACGCAGCCCGGACGCTCCGCGCCGCGGCAGGGCTGCGCAGCGAAGAGGTTGCCGCGCAGCGGCCCCTCTTCCGCAAGAATGAGAGCCTCGAGGTGCGACGCGCCTCCTTCGACGCCATGATCTCCGCAGGCGCGCCGCTCTCTGACTGGATTGTCTTCCTCGACGACCCCGAGGTCACGCTGGTGCAGGCCGCCATCCGCCAGATGCAGACGCTCGATAGCTCCGTCTCTGCCCGAAGCCTTGTCGATGCGCTCGCGGTGACGGCTCACCCGGAGCGGCTGCTCCGCAGCATCCTCGTGGCGGCGGAGCCCGATACCGTCATGGTGCTTGTGCAGGCGATGGAGCCGCGGCTCGCCGCCTTCATCGACTCCGAAAATGCAGAGATCGCCGAGTTGGCGGCGCGGCTGCTGCTCCAGGATCCGCGCCGGAGGTCGGTGCAGGAGAGGCTGCTCGCGAGCAACAAGCCCACGCTCACCTACGCGCTGCTCGACAGCACGCTGGAGCAGGGCAACGGCAG
>JBIIFW010000432.1:0-2558 GCA_044236985.1 Bradymonadia bacterium
TCTACTTCGTCCGTCTCGGGGCCCAGCTCCACATCTGGAAGCTCGGCGCCGCCTACCAGCCAACGGCCGTGAACTAGGGCTCGGCCGGGGTCGTGAAGAGGAGCGTGACGCCGCTCCCGAAGGCGAGCCCGCCCAGCGTGGTGAGCATGCCGCCCGCGACGCCAAGGTCGTAGACTTCGGCGCACTGCGAGGCGGGGCCGGCACAGTTGGGCTCGCCGTCGCGGGCAAGCAGCGCGGCACCCGTGATGGCGCCGATGAGGCCAAGGCTGGTGGAGACCCAACCGGCGGAGCGGCGGAACTGGCGGGTCTCGAGATCGACACCGCCAGCCGACTCCGATGCGAGGGCGATGCGGAGGTCGAGGCCCGTCGCGGCAGAGAGGAGCTCCAGCCGCTCGGTGTAGCTGGTGTAACCGGGCGCGACGACGGTGACCTCGAGCTTCTGCGGAGCGGCCTGGATGGAGACGGTGCCGGTCCCGACCATCTGGCCGTTGACCTGCACCGAGGCGGCTGCCGGGGTCGCGGCGATGGTGACCTTCTTGTCGCCCTTCATCCAGGCGTCGAGCCGTTCGATTTCGGCAGCGGCGGCCGGCGCGGGGGTTGGAGCAGGTGCAACGACGGGCGCGGGGGGTGCAACGACTGGCTTCGGCGCAGGCGCGGGGGCTGCGACGACGGGCTTCGGCGCAGGCGGGGGGACTGCAACGACGGGGGTTACCGGGGTGGGCGCGGCGGCAACGGGTGCGGGAGCAGGCGCCACAACCTTTCCGGCCGTTGCAGGCGGGAGGGTGCCCACCTTGCCAAGCGCCGTCTTTGCCGTGGCGCGAAAGGCCGCGGAGGCCTCCTGCATGCTGCAGAAGGTGCACTCGCCGCTCTCCGACACGAGGACCTTGCCATCGACCGCAGAGAAGAGGGTAACGGTGAAGTCGAAGATCTCGGCCTCGCCGTTGACACGGGCGAAGATGGCGGCCGACGCGGGCTGGGCAGCGCCTGCTGCAGCGGCGCAGCTCGCCTCGGCGCAGGTCGCGCCCGAACCGAGCAGGGCTGCGGTCGCAGCCTCGTTCTTGGCGTTGCCCTTCCAGAGCGCGGCAGCCTCGGAGGCGAGCGCCTCGCGGAAGAGTTTTTCGTCGGCAGCCGGGACCTCACCGGTGAACCGGGTGGCGAAGGTCAGCACCTGCGAGGAGGCCGTGACCGGCAGCAGCAGGGCGACCACGGCCAGAAAAAGGGGGCGGCGAAACGATTGGCGCATGCGTCTTCCTCGGAACCAGGGGCGGTAGAGAGAGCCAGCCCTTCACAGAAGCGCCATGCTACCCGATGCAGGCAGCGGATTTCAAACTTCGTCGCACCCCTGCAACAACCTCGCTCTTCGTCAGGACCAAAACTTGATCGGGGGCGCGGCGAAAGGTAGATTTGCTGAGGAGTTATGCCACTCCAGCACCCCCTCTTGCGAGCAGCCTCCCATGTGGACTGAGTTTCGTCTCCAGCCTCTGCTTCGTCGCCTCTCCGCGCCGGGCTTCGGACTCGCGCTCGCCCTCTCCTCCGCGTTGGGCGGTATGGCGCTTACAGGGTGTGCGGAAGACCCAAAGCCCGAGTACTCCTGCTTCATGAGCATCTCGACGGCGCCGTTGACGCCCGGCTTCGGTAGCCCCGTCCGCGGCACGGTCACCATCCTCGACGCGACGGGCTCGCCGACCGAGGTCGGCACCCTGGTCCGCGTCTTCGTGCCGAACCCGCCCGGTGTCACCGTGAGCGGCCAGGCCCGCTTTGCCGATGTCTCCACCGACGCGGTAGGCGTCGCCGCCTTCACCCTCTCGGTGGATGAGACGGTACCGGTCGCTCCCATCAATGTCTTCGCCTTCATCGGCGAGTCCACCGAATACTGCGTCGCGCAGCAGAAAGAGCTCCAGACGCCACCCGAAGGCAACTGGTCGCTGCGCATCGGCCAGCCCGATGGCCCCATCGATGCCGACGAGACCGTGCAGCTCACCCTCACGGGCCTGCAGGGCGACGACTCCACACCCATCCCCAACGGCACGCAGATTCAGATCAGCATCAACAGCGACTCGGGACCCTACGCTGACCTCGTCGGCGCCGGCATCACCGATACCAAGACCTACACCGTTCAGGGCAACGGCGAGATCGACTTCAGCATCTCCCTCGCCGATGCAGAGACACTCGGCGACCGGCGCACCATCACCATCGATGCCGCCTTCGTGCAGAGCGCCTACGGCGACTCGAAGAGCACCTCGCTCCTCATCGGCGACGCGCCGGCACGCTCCTGCTTCGCCAACTTTCAGGACCCGACCATTCAGGCCAACGGCTCCGACATCACCGCCCTCACCCTCATCGTTGTCGGCAACGACGGCGACGACACCGCCGCCGCACGTGTGACCGGCGCCATCACCCTCGGCACCTTTGTCGACATTGCCGGCACACCCGCGGGCGCCACCTTCAACACCCTCGTCGGACAGCAAAGCCAGCTCGAGTACCGCGTCCAGGCCCCCAACAGCCCTGGTGTCTCCGGCTTCACTGCCACCGTCACCTTCCGCAACGATGGCGACCCC
>JBIIFW010000136.1:0-6833 GCA_044236985.1 Bradymonadia bacterium
TGCGGGACTGGCACTGATGGCGCTGGCGGTGACGCTGGTGAACCTGCTGACCTGGCCGCGGGGCGTCCCGAAGGCAACCGATGCGGCGCGGTGGAGCGTGCTGATTCCGGCGCGCAACGAGGAGCAGAACATCGAGGCGGCGATTCGCTCTGTCTTCACGGCGCTGCCCGAGGTGGGCGAGGTGGTGGTCTGCGACGATCACTCCACCGACAGGACGCCGGAGATCCTCTCGAGGCTGCAGCGGGAGTTCCCGCGGCTTCGGGTCATCGCGGGGAGGACGCTGCCGACCGGTGTTGTCGGCAAGCCCCATGCCTGCATGCAGCTTGGCGATGCGGCGACGGGCGACCGGCTCTTCTTCCTCGACGCCGATGTGCGGCTCGAACCGGGCGCCTTCGAACTGCTCGAAGGGCTGTTTGCACGCCACGGAGCCGCCGTCGTGACCGCCGTACCGCGGCAAGAGACCGCCTCGCCGCTCGAGCGGCTTGTGCTGCCCATGCTGCACCTCACCTACGCCTCTTGGCTGCCCAACGCGCTCGTCTACGCATCCAAGGATGTGCGCTTTCTCGCCGCCAATGGTCAGGTGCTCGCCGTGGAGCGGCGCGCCTACGAGGCCATCGGCGGCTACGCTGCCGTGAAGCACGAGGTGGTGGACGACATGGCCCTTTGCAGACGGGCGAAGGAGCAGGGGTTCCGCGTGGTCTTCGCCGATGGCCACCTGCTTGCGCGCTGCCGCATGTATGCCTCCAACGAGGCGCTCTGGAAGGGCTTCACGAAGAACCTCTACGAGGGCATTGGCGGAAGCCTCTTCGCGCTCACGGCCGTAACGGGCCTCTACGCCGCAACCTTTCTCGCGCCGTGGGCGCTGGCAGCCGCTTCCACCAACTGGAGCGTCTTCGCGCTGCCCGCGGCGGTTGGTGTGACCGCAAACCTGACACAGCGGAGCCTCCTCGCCGCGCGTCACGGGTACGGCCTCGACTCCGTCCTCCTGCACCCGCTCGGCGTGCTCGTCTTCCTCGCCATCGCGATTGACTCCGCACGGCGCACACGGCAGGGGCGCATCGAGTGGAGCGGCCGCACCTACGCGGAGCGGTCGAAGCGGGAGGTAGCGCCATGAGCAAACAGATTGTTGTCATCGGCGCCGGGATCGGCGGGCTGGCCGCGGCGATCCGGCTCGCTGCAGCGGGACACGCTGTTACGGTTTTCGAAGCGCTCCCGCGCGCCGGCGGCAAGGCGGGCATCGCCGAGTACGACGGCGTGACCTTCGACACGGGCCCGACACTGCTCACCATGCCGGAGGTCTTCGACGACCTCTTCCGCGCCGCCGGTACCAGCCTCGCCGAGCAGGTGCGCCTGGTCGATCCCCTTCCGGCCTTCCGATACCTGTGGCCGGACGGCGCCGCTGTCGACCTTCACCGCACGCCCGATGCGAGCGTCGCTGCTGTCTCGGCCGCACTCGGTAGCCGCGCCGGAGCAGAGTTCGAGCGCTACCTCGCCTACACCAAGGGCATCTGGGAGGCCGCCAACGGCACCTTCGTCTCCGGGTCCGCGCCTACGCTCGGAACGCTCCTCCGTATGGGTCCCGCAACGCTGGCAAAGTTCACCAAGATTGACCCGATGCGCTCCATGAAGCGGGCCGTCGACAGCTTCGTCTCTGAGCCCCATCTGCGCGACATCTGTCTGCGCTTTGCGACCTACAACGGCTCCGATCCGCGGGTCGCGCCGGCGACGCTCAACTGCATCGGCTGGGTGGAGCTGGGATTGGGCGGCTGGGGCATCGATGGCGGCCTCTACGCGTTGGTGTCGGCGCTCGAAGCGACGGCAAAGAGGCTCGGCGTGGCCTTCGTCTACGGGCAGGCCGTGGCGAAGATCAGCAAGACGGGCGGGCGGGCCGATGGGGTGGTGCTGCGGAGTGGCGAGGCGGCTTCCGCCGACGCAGTTGTGGTCAACGCCGATGCCGCACACCTCTACCGCGCGCTGCTGCCCGAGGGTACACGCCCGGGGCAGCTGCTAGCGCCGAGCACCTCGGGCATGACGGTGGTGCTGCAGGCCGAAGCGCAGGCGAAGCGGGCGCCGCACACGGTGCTCTTTCCGAGCGATTACGGGCGCGAGTTTGCAGACATGTTCGACCGTGGGCAGGCTCCCGAAGAGCCGACGCTCTACCTCTGCGCACAGTCGCACGCGCATGGTCGCAGCGGCTGGGCCACGGCGGAGCCGGTCTTCGCGATGGCCAACGCGCCGGCAGAGCCGCTCGATGGCGAGACGGGCGCAGAGGGTTGGGTGGCGTTCGAGGCGCGGATGCTGAAGCGCGGCATCGATGCAGGCCTTCTCAGCGCCGGCGATGCGGTGGTCTGGAGGCGCTCTCCGCGCGAGCTTGCAGCCACCTTCCCCGACACCCGAGGAGCCCTCTACGGCGCGGCATCGAACGACCGCTTCGCTGCCTTCCGACGACCCGCAAACAGCGCGCCTCAGCTCGACGGGCTCTTCCTCGCATCGGGCAGCGCCCACCCCGGCGGAGGGCTCCCGCTCTGCGCGCTGAGTGGACGCCGCGCAGCCGTCGAGGCCGCCTCCTACTTGGAGAAAAGATGAGCAACTCCGAGACGAAAACCTCCAGCGCACGCTGGCCCGGGCCGCTTCTCGGCGTAGGGATCATCGCGTCGTGGTGCGGCCTCCTCGCCTTCGCCCTCACCTCGCTCGACCCGCTCGCGCAGCCGCTGCCATCGCTGCTCGTCGTGCTCGCGATGATCTACCTCTCGACCGGTCTCTTCATCACCGCCCACGATGCGATGCATGGCACCGTCTGGCCGAGCCATCGCGGCCTCAACAACCTCATTGGGCGTGTCGCCGTTGGGCTCTACGCAGCCTTCTCCCTCGATGCGCTCCTGGCCGCGCACAGGCTTCACCACGCAGCGCCGGCCACCGCCGAAGACCCCGACTTTCATGATGGTCACGGCGAGGCCTTTGCAGGCTGGTACCTCGCCTTTCTGCGCCGCTACATCACCTGGCGCCAGATTGCGGTGATGGCGGTCGCCTTCAATGTCGCGGCCCATCTGCTGCACATCGCCGAGCCACGTCTCATTGCCTTCTGGGTGATTCCCACGCTGCTCAGCACGCTCCAGCTCTTCATCTTTGGCACCTGGCTACCGCACCGCGAACAGGCGGCCGCAAGCGACAACCATCGTGCCTCGAGTAGCAGTCTGCCGCGCTGGCTCTCGCTGCTGGCCTGCTACCACTTCGACTACCACTGGGAGCACCACGCCTACCCCCACCTCCCCTGGTGGCGTCTGCCCGCAGCGCGCTGGCCGGAGCGCCCATGAGGAGGCTGCTCCTTGGCATGCTGCTCCTCCTTCCGGCGCAGCTTCAATCAGCAGCCCCAGAAGGCACCTCGGCTTCGGTCGACCTGAACGGCGCCTGGGCACAGATGGTTGTTCACCGGAGCCTCTCGGCCATCCCCGTCGTTGGAGATGTGGCCTCCAAGACGACCACGCGGCTGCTCGTGACGCTCTCGCAGGAGGGCGAGTTGGTGAAGGCCCGCGCCAAGGTGTGTGGGATGAGCATCGAGGGCTCCAAGCTGGTACGCACCTCCATCCCGCCCGCGCTGCTGCGGGCGATGCCAGAGCAACGCTGGCATACGAGGGTGAGCGCCACCGAAGGTGGGCTGGAACTAGCGCCATGGTCGCGCTGGGATGTGCTCGGCGCGCGCCTGCAGGAACCGTCGCATGACGCGCTGCCGACAGAGGCGAGCGACGCGCGGGTCTTCGATCAGGACGGCGATGGAAAGCCCGGCGTCACCGTCGCCGTGCGAGGCATGATCGACGGTGAAATCTTCGTGACCCAGAAGGGTTGGTCGGAGCTGCGGCCGGACCGGGTGACGGCCGACAGCATCAGCGGCTCGGTGCGCTGGCGTCAGTCGCAGACCATCTTGGGCGCCAGCTCCCGCTTCCTCTCGAGCGGCCCGGAGACCCGCCCCGATCCCAAGCCCGAGGCCAACTGGTTTTCGGCGAGGCGGGTCGGAGCAGGCGCGAGCTGTGCAGAGGTCTCCGCCCTACCCGCCAGCTTCTTCCGCCGGTAGCAGGAAGGCTGCGAGCTGTCGGGCGACCTCGTCGGGCGCCTCGGTCAGCGGAAGGTGTCCCGTGCGGGCAATCTCCACCACCGAGACCGTCGGCCAGATGGCACGCCACAGGTGGAGCGAGGCATGAATGGCTGCAAAGGTCTTGCCTCCGCGCAGGATGAGCGCGGGCTGTGTGTAGACCGCGAAGGGCGCAACGGAGCCGACCTCGTCGACGATGCGCAGGGTGTTCCAGGCGGTGGCTGGAGGCACCGCGGAGAAGGAGGCTGTGAGGTCGGTGTCGGCCTCACGCTTGCTGGCGAGCGAGAGGTTGGTGAACCATCGGCCGAGCGGGTTGGCGAAGGTTGACCAGAAGAAGAGCCGGCCCACGAGGGGCACGAGAAAGAGCTTGAGATACCAGGGTGTGAAGGCGAAGGGATCCACCAGGACGAGCCGGTCGAAACGGTCGGGGCGGTCGAGCGCAGCAGAGAGTCCGATGATCGCGCCGCTGCAGTTTCCAAGCAGGTGCACGGGCGCCTCGGGGAGCAGCTGAAGGAGCGCCTGAATGCGGCTCAGATAGGCGGCCCGCTGCCAATCCGAGAGCGGCGCAGAGGCGCCGTAGCCGGGCAGGTCGGGGGCCCAGAGCGTGAAGCGGGGGTCGAGGTGCTGGACAAGCGGCGCAAAGGTCTCGTGGCTTCCGCCCCAGCCATGCAGCGCGAAGAGGTGCACAGGGCCATTGCCCCAGCGCATGAGTCGGTCGGGCGCGCCGGCGGGCGTGACAGGTGTGGGCTGCAGGAGGGACACCGTAGCGCCCGCTCAGTAGGAGCGCGGCAGGCCGAGCGTCTGCTCGGCAAGGAAGTTGAGAATCATCTCGTTGGAGATGGGGGCGGTCTTGAAGAGCCGCATTCCCTCCCATAGCTGGATCACGCCGATCTCCTGATCGAAGCCGTTTCCGCCGAGGGTCTGGATGGTCCGGTCAACAGCGAAGACGCCGAGGTCGGAGGCCATGTACTTGGCCATGTTGGACCAGACGCCGGTCTGCGCGAGGTCGTCGCCGCGGTCGAAGGAGGTGGCGGCCCGCCAGGTCATGAGGCGGGTGGCCTCCTGCTGGATCTTCACCTGGGCGAGCGGGTGCTGGATGGCCTGGTAGGAGCCGATGGGGGCGTTGCGGAAGACCTTGCGCTCGCGGGCATAGTCGCAGGCGATCTCGAGGCAGTACTCGGTGACGCCGACGATCGTGGCGGCGATGAGGATGCGCTCGGGATTGAGGGCAAGGAAGAGCGGCAGCGCGCCCTGATCTACCTCGCCGATGATGTTCTCGGCGGGGACGCGGGCATTGTCGAAGGTGACCGTGAACTGGCGGGCGCCCTCGATGCTGCCGGTCGCCATGGGGGTCAGCGTGACCCCCTCCGTGCGCGGATCGATGAGGAAGAGGGTGAGGCCGTGCGCGCGCGGGAGCCCTTGCGCGTCGCAGTCGTGGCGGCTCGTGGTGCGGGCGACGACGAGGATGTAGTCGGCGCAGTCGGCAGCGGTGATCCACTGCTTTTCGCCCGTGAGGAGGAAGGAGTCGCCGTCGCGCCTCGCCAGGGTGGAGATGCGGAAGGTGTTGGTGCCGGCATCGGCCTCGGTGACCGCGAAGGCGAGCTTGCGGCGGCCGGCGGCGATCTCGGGGAGCCAGGCCCGCTTCATCTCCTCGGAGGCACCCCGCACGATGCAGAGAGCATCCATCGAGGTGAGCGCAAAGAGCGGATGCGAGACGCCGAAGGCCGCCATCTCCTCGGAGAGGAAGACCATCGACATGATGCCCATGTTGGTGCCGCCGTAGGCCTCGGGGATCATGGCGCCCATGAAGCCGGCGTCGGCGACCGCCTCCCAGAGCTCAGTGGGGAATTCGCGGCGGTACATCGCCTGCCGGAGCTCACGGCGGCGCGGCGCGAAGCGTGAGAGCAGCTTCCGCACCCCGTCGCGCACCATGAGCTGTTCTTCACCGAGATCGAAGCAGAGTGACATCGTTGCTCTCCGTCAGGCGACTGCGTTCTTCGGTGGAATCTTGGCCATGGCCCGCTCCGCCATCGCGGTGATGGTGAGCGTCGGGTTGACGCCCAGGTTGGCGCCGATCATCGAGCCGTCGACCACATAGAGGCCCTTGTAGTTGAAGACCCGGTTGTCGGTGTCGATGACGCCGTCGGCCGCATCTTTGCCCATGGGACAGCCGCCCAAAATGTGAGCGGTGGTGGTGGTGTCGAGTGCCACCTCGGGAAGTACCGAGCCGGGAACGCCGCCCATTTTTTCGGCCAGCTTCTGCGCGACCTCGTTGGCAGCCGGCATGAAGGTGGGCGGTGCCTTCTTGTCGCCCCAGTCGCTGGAGAGCGTCTTGCTGAAGGGCCACCACCAGTGCCGCTTGTGGTTGAGCCGCATCGAGTTGTCGACGGCCTGCATCGCGAGCACGATGGCTACGGTCTTGGACCAGCCGAAGGGCCAGAGGCTGCGCAGGAAATGTCTCGGATGTTTGACGATCTCCTTGAGCCAGTAGAACTGGCGCGGGAGCGGTCCGCCGCCTGCGTGGACGGTGGTCAGAAAGGCCATGGCGTCGGCGTTCGGCCCGTAGCGGACAATCTCGATGTGGGTGCCGTCGGGGGTGAGGCCGCCGGAGCTGATCGCCACGCCGCGCGAGATGTCTTTGCCGGGCACCATGACGCCCTGAATCGACTCCGAGTTGGTCCGCACATAGGTGCCGAGCGTGTCGGAGACCTTGGCGAGCGAGCCGCGGTCTTTGCACTCGGAGAGC
>JBIIFW010000262.1:0-4217 GCA_044236985.1 Bradymonadia bacterium
CGTCGGCGAGCCCGTCGGCGAGGAAGCCGCTGATCGTGCCCTGCTTGAGGTTGAGGGTCCACTGGCCGCCACCGTCGCCGGTGATGTCGAAGCCGAAGACAGCGTTCACGCTGGTGGCCTTCTCGACGTTGTTGCCAATGTTGTTTCCGATGGTGGCGAAGATCTCGGCGGGGGTCGACATGACAGCTCCAGAGTAAAGGCGGGCATGACGCATCTGGTCATGCCGCGTGAAGTTGGGGCAGGCCTCTACTTGCGCAGGGCAGCGAGGTCAACGGCTAGAAGGTGTTGGGGTCGCTCGGTGCAACCGCAGGCTGGCCGGCGGGCAGGCGCGGCTGCAAGGGTGCGGGCCCGCGCGGCTGCGGAGCGGGCGCGAGCGGCGAGCCGGCGCCAGGGAGGTTGGGCAGGGTGCCGGCCGTCGATGAGGGCGGGAGTTCGGGTGCCGTTGGCGGCTGGTCTTCGCCCTCCGGAGGCGGGGCGACAGGGAGGTTCGGGTCGGGCGGCGGCGGGAAGTCGCTGCGGCTCACCGTGAGCCGGTAGGGGGCGGCGCAGGCGTCGCCGGTGACGAGGCTGACGCGGGCATACAGGTTGCCGTTGGGGAGGTCGATGGCGATGACCTCCGCCTCGCTCACGCCCTTCCCTGCGGCCTGCGAGACCAGTGCGCCGTCGCCGTCGAAGAGTTCGAGCGTGTAGTCGGCCGGGCCGCCCGGCTCGAGGCGGAGCGTGACGGAGGCGAGCGTCACATCGGCGCTGGGGTCTTCGGGGATTTCGACGCGGAAGACGTCGACATCTGCGGGGGTCGCGATGTGGCCGACAACGGTGGAGCCGCTCAGACCGCTGGCGCGGTAGACAAGCACCTCGTTGGGCATGGGAGCCGGCGGCTTCTTTGCCGGCTTCTTGGCTGGCTTGCGAGGCGGCGGAACCAGCGCAACCGCCTCCTTGGCGGTGTTGTTCGGCTCGAGCTCGTAGTTGGGGTCGGAGAGTGGCTCGAACCGGACCTGGTAGCTGGCGTCGAGCTCCTGCGGCTGGCCACGGAGGCGGACGCCGACGACGACCGGCGATGCGGCCGAGACAGGGAGCGCGCAGAGCCGCTCGGCGACGCCGCTGGTGCCGATATCGACCACGGTCTCTGCACCTCCGGCCTGCGCGGGGGGCAAGGTGAGGATGAGATCCATGCCGTCGGCAGGCTGTGCGACAACCTGCAGCACGGCCGCCTCGTCCGACTCAACGCGGAGGTAGTCCACATCGCTGGAGCTGGTGAAGTAGCCGGTTATGGGGGCAAAGGCCGAGGCGGCGGCCACAACGGAGGCCTGCTCCAGGGTGTCGTTCGGCTCGAGTTCGAGGGCGCTTCCGGCAGCGGGCAGCGGCTCCGCAGAGAACGTGTAGGCGGCGGTCGCAGAGCCACCCACCGAGGCTGTCAGCTCTGCAATCAGTGCCACCGCGGGGTCGGTGCCGTGGCGCAGGTTGGGCAGCCGAATGGGGCGTTGGGCATCGCCCGCGAGGCGGACGATGGGTGCCTTGGTGATGGGGTCGATGATGGTGAGCGCCATCTGCACGCCCTCCACGGGGGTCACGACGAGGCCGAAGCCAGGTTCGTCGGCCTGCTTCACAGGAAGCAGGAAACGGTCGGTGTCGCGGGCGGCTTGCAGGCAGCGGGTGGCGCGCGACGGGATACCGAGCAGCTCGGTGATGGTGTCGTCGCTGTCGATGGAGGCCTCGAGGTCGCAGGGGCCGGCGGAAGCCGCCTGCGCCAGCGTGAGGTCGTAGGTGACCGGCCCAGAGGAGGCGGCAGGCGACAGCGCGATGTAGGTGTCGGTGGTGCGGGCGAAGGGTCCGATGACCTTTGCCGCGCCGGGTGACAAGACGAAGCGGATGCCGGTCGCGGCGCCGGGCCGGCCGGCCTCTGCTGTGAAGATTTCGGCGATGGTCGGCGCAGAGACGGTGACGGCAAGCGTCGCGGGCCCCTCGGAGCTCTGGATGAAGAAGTAGTCGATGTCTGCTGCGGCCGCGTCGAGCGCGCCGGAGGTGCGCTTTCCGACGAGGAGCCTCGTGGCCTGCGCCGCCTCGTTGTTGGGCTCAAGTTCGATGAGCGCTTCGGCGCCGGAGCCCGACCCCGACCCTTCGCTCATGCGGGGCGGGCCGTTGTCGCGGCAGCTCTCGCAACCACCCAAGAGCAGGCCTGCGAGCAGGAAGAATGCTGTGCCGCGAAGCGTCATCGCCACTACTTGGGCGCTGTGCGTCCGCCATCAAAGCGGCGGATCAGCTCTTCGGTGAGTTCAAGTCCGGGGGCTGCGAAGACGACCGCCGACTTCTCGACGACCATGCCGAACCCCTTCTCCTGGGCGATGCGGGTGGAGAGCTCGACAAGCCGCTTCATGATGTCGGCGGTGGCGGTCTGCTCGGCACGGGCCAGTTCACGCTGGTGCCGCTCGAAGCCCTCGGAGAGAGCCTTGTAGCGGTCCTGGTACTCGGTCATCTTGGCCTGCTTCCGCTCGGGCGTGAGCATGGCGGCGCTCGACTCAAGGTCCTTCGCAAAGACCTCGAGGTCGGCCTTTGCCTTCTCGAGCTCCTTTTGCCGGCGGTCGAAATCGGCCTCGAGCCGCTTCTTGGCCTCTTTGCCCTCGGTGCAGTTGTTGAGGGCCTTCTGGAGGTCGACGAAGGCGACGGTTCGGTTCGTGTTGGAGGCTGCTGGCGCTGCGGCAGCAGCCGGTGCGGCGGGCTCGGCAGCAGGCTCGGCGTGGGCCGTGATCGGGGCTGCGCCGAGGACAAGTGCGGCAAGGGTGGCGAGAAGAAGCGGTGATTTCATCGAAGGCTCCGGCGTGGAGAGAGGCGCTAGAAAGAGTTGCCGATGCTGAACTCGAAGACCTGATCGGACTCGCCGGCGCGGGGGGCGGCGGCATTTCCCCACTCGAAACGGAGCGGTCCGATGGGGCTCTGCCAGCGGATGCCGAAGCCCCAGGCGGAGCGAAGGACGGCCGCGTTGGCGCCATCTTCAAGGAAGTCGAGCTGGAACGAGTAGGGCTGGTCGGCGTCGAAGGCGTTGCCGGCGTCTGCGAACATGACGCCACGCAGGCCGACGGCGGCGAGGATGGGGAACTCCAGTTCGCCGTTGAAGACGAGGCTCTTCACGCCGCCGACGGGGCAGGTGCTGCGCGAGGCGTAGGGGTCTGCGTTGGCGCAACCCTGACGGGGCCCGAGGCTGAGTCGCTCGAAGCCGCGGACACCGTTCGGGCCGCCCTCGAAGAAGCGCTCGGAGATGGGCACCGGCTTCTCGGGCGAGAGCGAGCCGACGCGCGAGATGGTACCGTTGAGCTTGAGGACGGCGCTCGAGAACCAGCGGCAGAACGAGCCTGTGACGCCGCCGCCCTGCTCTTCGCTCGGGCAATCGAAGGCGAAGGGGCGGGCATACCAGCGCGAGATGCCACGGGTGAGCCAGAACTCGTTGGCGCTGCCGAGCGCGCTGGGCGCGACCTCGGTGTAGAGCTGCTGGTAGAAGCCGGCGGAGGGCATGTACTGGTCGTTGCGCTTGTCCCAGGTGACGGTGCCGTTGACGCCCGAGGTGATGCCGCTGCGGTAGAGGCTCAGCGTGCTGCCGGCGACAGAGCCGGAGATGGAGGCGCGGTCGATGGAGACATCCTCGAGTCGGTAGCCGAGGTTGAAGGCGAGGTCGCGGAACATGGGCGACGTGTCGAAGGGACGGACGCCTACATTGAGCGCAAAGCCGCGCGACTCGCGGGTGAACTGGGGATACTGGATGGTGCGCTGGAAGAGGTCGGCGCCGAACTGCCACTTGGAGTCGAAGACCCGCTGCTCCACGAAGGAGAGGACGAACAGCTTCCGGAGCGAGCTGAGCGTGGTGTTGAGGGTGAGCGACTGGCCGCGACCAAAGAGGTTGTTCTCGCTGATCTGGGCCATGAAGAAGAGGCTCTCGCCCGACGAGAAGCCGGCGCCGGCTTGGAGCGAGCGGGTGGAGCGCTCCTTCACCAGGATCCGGAGGTTGACGATGCGCGGGTCGGTGGCGGAGGGCTCCTCCTCGTAGGTCACATCTTCGAAGAAGCCGAGCCGCCTCACGTAGGCAACCGAGCGCTCGATTTCGGAGGAGGAGTACTGGTCGCCCTCTTCGATGGCGAGCTCGCGGCGGACAACCCGGTCGCGCGTGAGGTCGTTGCCGCTGACCTCGATGGTACCGATGAAGCAGACCTCGCCGCGGTCGACCTCGT
>JBIIFW010000428.1:0-2591 GCA_044236985.1 Bradymonadia bacterium
CGGGTCATCAGGTTGACGTTGGCGTTGGCATAGCCCCGGTCTTTGTAGGAGCGGGTGATGCGGGCGAGGTCGACCCGGACCGAGCTCGACGAGAAGTTCTCGCCCGGCACAATCTTGGAGCCCTTGAGGAGCACGCCGGGCTCCTCGAGGAGGTCGCCGCTCGCAGAGAGGGTGGCGACGGAGTAAGGCTTCCCCTCGTCGATGGGGACGGAGATGTAGACCCGCGACCGGTCTCGGCTGAGCGAGACGGTGGGCTTGCTGACGCGGACGTCGAGGAAGCCGCGGTCGTAGTAGAGCACTCGGATGCGCTGCAGGTCGAGGTCGAGCGAGGCCTCCTTGAAGGAGCCGAGCCCGCTCATAAAGCTGAGGTAGGTCTCGGGGCGGGTCTCGATGAACTGCTGGATCTCCTCGTCGGAGAGCGCCTCGTTGCCGATGAGCGAAAGCCGAGCAATGCGCACCTTCTCGGCCTCGGTGATGACATACTTCACCACCACCTCACCGACGGCGCGGGTCTCGATGCGAGACTCGACCGAGGCGAGGAAGAAGCCCTTCTCGCGGTACATCTCCTCGATGGTGGTGACACCGGCCGCGATGCTCTGCTGGTTGAGGATGGTCCCCTTGGGGAGCGCCAGCTTCTCGATCATCTCCGACTCTTCAATGGCATCTTCGCCCTCGATCTCGACGCTGGAGATGGTCGGGCGCTCGACGACGATGAAGCGGAGGAGGATGGCGTCGCCCTGCGGCTGGGCGTCGACCGAGACATCGTCGAAGAAGCCCATCGCGTAAACGGCGCGGAGGGCATCGCCGAGGGCGCGGCTGGTGAGCCGCATGCCGGCGCGGAGTGCGACCTGCCGGTAGATGGCCTCGGCCTCGACGCGGACGGTGCCGCTGACCTCGATGCCGGCGATGAAGGGGGCGTTGTCTTCGGTGAGCTGTGCCTCGGCGCGGGCCGGCAGAAGGCCCAGGCCTGCGAGCGCGAGCAGTGCAGCGAAGAGGAGGCGGAGCAGACTCATGGCGCCGCCGGGGTCTGTTCGGAGTCGTGCAGGAGGCGGCCCTCGTCCATGACGAGGCGGCGGCTCATGGAGGCCGCGAGCTGGTGGTTGTGGGTGACGACGACGACCGAGATCTGCGACTCGGCGACAATCTCGTGGAGGAGTTCAACAATCTGCTGGCCGGTGCGGTCATCGAGGTTGCCGGTGGGCTCGTCGGCGAGGAGCAGCGGCGGGTTCATCACAAGCGAGCGGGCCAGCGCGGTCCGCTGCTGCTCGCCGCCCGACAGCTCGCTTGGCCGATGGGTCAGCCGGTGCGAGAGCCCGACGCGACCGAGCATCTTTTCGGCCAGCCCGAAGGCCTCGTCGCGCGGACGGCGGGCGATGAGCGCCGGCATCGCGGCATTCTCGAGCGTGGTGAGTTCGGGCAGCAGGTGGTGGAACTGAAAGACGAAGCCGAGCCAGGAGCCGCGGAAGGCCGCCAGCTTCTGCTCCTCGAGCGCGAAGACGTCGGTGCCCTGCAGCAGGAGCCTGCCGGAGGTCGGGCGGTCGAGCGTGCCGACAATCTGCAACAGGGTGCTCTTGCCCGCGCCGCTACGCCCCATGATGCTGACGGTCTCGCCCCGCTGGATCTGCAGGTCGATGCCGCGCAGCACCTCGATGGTGGCGCCATCTTTGACGAAGGTCTTGGTGAGACCCTCAATCTGGACGAGCGGTGCGGTCATGCGGGGTCAGTCATCGTGGCGGAGGGCCGAAACAGGGTCGAGGCGGGCAGCTTCCCGGGCCGGCTGAATCGTGGCGGCAAACCCGAGCAGGAGTGCCGCAACAACCACCGCGATGATCTCGGTTGCTTCAACCGAGACGGGGAGGCGGCTGATGTAATAAACATTTGGGTCAAGGGGTATCCCAATCGTCATCAGGTAGAGGATGGCGAGGAGCCCCATGCCGAGCCCGACCGCGGTGCCGATGATGGCGATGTGGCCGCCCAGCAGCCGGAAGATGAGAGAGATGTCGGCTGCTCCTGCGCCCATCGACTTCACGATAGCGATTTCGCGCCGCTTTTCGATGACAATCATGAGGAGCACGCAGACCACGGCGAAGCTGGCAACCACGATGGTGATGCTCATCACGAAGTACATCGCAATCTTCTCAAGGCGCAGCGCCTGAAACAAATTCCGGTTGAGCTCTTTCCAGTCGGCCGCCTTGAGGTCTTTCCGACCGAGGTCGGCGATGCGGGCCAAGACCGCGTCGCGGAGCTCGGTGGCGTCGTCGAGGTTCTGGCCCCGCACCTCCACGCCGCTCGCCACCTCGGGGCCAACGCGGAGGAGGCCGCGGGCCACGTCGAGCTTGGTGAAGACCAGCCGCGAATCGTACTCGTAGAGCCCCGTGTAGAAGATGGCGACCACACGGAAGGGCCGGGAGCGGGGAATGAAGCCGGTGGGCCCAATGTCGCCCTCGGGGTCGATCAGGTTGACGGCATCGCCCACATCGAGCCCAAGCGCATCTGCGAGCTCGGTACCGACGGCGCAGCCCGGGAGCGAGACGGGCGGGGTGGAGGGCTCTGCCCTCTGCTCCATCCCAGGCAGCGGCGGCATCGCGCCC
>JBIIFW010000137.1:0-6793 GCA_044236985.1 Bradymonadia bacterium
CAGAAGATGGCGCACGGACCCTCGCGACCGTCGACCCCTCGCGTGCCATTCTGGTCGCCTTGAACGGAGAGCCCGGCGCGATCGGCCGCCCCCTCCCCATCGTCGCGCAGGCGCTCGCGAAGGACATCTATGTCCCCGAAAACCTGCTTGCGCTCGCACCCGTACCCGGCTTCGTCCTGGCGCCCGGCACCACCTACGCCTTCGTCGTCTTCAACACCTTCGGCACCGCGGAGGGCGGCCCACTCCAACCCTCCGACCTGCTGGCGGCACTGGCCCGCGGCGAGCGCCCCACCGTCGCAGGCATCGACGCCGAGGCCCTTGCCGCAAACTATGCGCCGCTCTGGCCGGTACTGACTGCAGGCGGCTACGATGCGGCATCTGTCGTTGCCGCAACCGTCTTCACCACAGGCGACACCACGCTGGAGATGTTCGAACTTTCGGAGGAGGTCCGCAGCCGCTTCGACCTCGACCTCTCCAACCTTGCGGTCGACCCCGACGACGGCGCCACCCACGAGGGCTTCTGCGAGCTGCAAGGCACAATGGAGGTGCCGGAGTTCCAGGAGGGCGCGCCCCCCTACAACACGGGCGGCCTCTTCGTCCGCGACGCCGCTGGCAACCTCGTCGAGCAGCGGCGCCCCCGCATCCCCTTCGTCGTCAACCTGCCCGCCGCCCCCATGCCCGCTGGCGGCTATCCGCTCTCGCTCTTCTTCCACGGCTCCGGCGGCATCTCCACCCAGGTGGTCGACCGCGGAACCGACGGTACCACTGCGCAAGGGCCGGCTTGGGTCCTCGCCCATCGCGGCATCGGCACCGCCTCCTCCGCACTGCCCGCGAACCCCGAGCGCATCCCCGGCGCCTCCGACATCGCCTACCTCAACTTCGCCAACCTGCGGGCCTTCCGCGACACCTTCCGCCAGGGAATCCTCGAGCAGCGGCTCTTCCTCGATGCCCTGCTCGACCTCCGCATCGACCCCGCCACCGTCGCCGCCTGCCCGGGCCTCTCGCTCCCCGCCGGCGAGACCGCCTACCGCTTCTCGCCCGACCCCGTCCTCGCCATGGGCCACAGCATGGGCGGCATGTATATCAACCTCATCGCCCCGGTCGAACCCCGCATCAAGGCCGTCGTCCCCACGGGCGCCGGCGGCTTCTGGACCTACTTCATCCTGCAAACGCAGCTCATCCCCGGCGCCGCAAGCACCCTCAAAGCCATCCTCGGCTCCGGCCCGCTCGTCTACACCCACCCTGCGCTCGGGCTTGTCCAGACCGCCTGGGAGCCCTCGGAGCCCATCATCGGCGCCAACAGGCTCGCAGCACGACCCCTCCCCGGCCACCCCGCCCGCCACATCTACGAGCCTGTCGGCGAGGGCGACTACTACTTCCCCACCCCCATCTTCGACGCGGTAGCCCTCTCCATGGAGAACCAGCAGGCCGGCGACATCGTCTGGCCAACCATGCAGACGGCGCTCGCCCACAAGGCTCTCAACGGGCTGCTGCCCTACCCCATCAGCCGGAACCGTCCGACCGCCACCGGGGACGGACGCACCGGGGTGGTCGTTCAGTATCCCGGCGACGGCATCCACGACCCGCACAACATCTTCCAGCACGACGCCCGTGTGAAGCACCAGTACGGCTGCTTCTTCGAGACCTTCCTCCGCGATGGCTCGGCCAAGGTGGTGGCGCCGATTGGTCTCGACGCGCCCTGCGAGTGAGCAGGAGCGTCAGCGGGGGCCGATGTTCTCGTACCGCCACTCGCAGATGCCCTCGTTGAGGTTCGTGCCGCAGCCCGCGTCGTTCCAGGAACGATTCGGGTTGGTGGTGTTGCCGTAGAGCATGGCGCAGGTGCCGTCGCCGCTCGGCTCGCTCGGCCCCCAGTTGTCGTAGCCCGTCAACGGGCGCCCATAGGCAACGAAGAGCCAGTTTCCGCTCGAACGGTCGGCGCCAATCCAGGCCTTGCCGAAGGACCATGGCCGGTTGTCGAAGATCCAGTTGTTCTCCGTGCCGTTGCCGATGGTCACGAGGTCCATGTTGGATTGGCCGCGGCAGCGGTCGCGGTGCTGCTGCCAGGTGCGATTCGAGCCAACTTGGCAGTACATGTAGCCCCGAACCGTGGAGCCATTGCCTCGTCCGGAGCAGCCCGACGGGCAGACGCCTCCTTCATCGGTGGAGCCGTTGCCATTGTTGTCCCAGCCGTCGCAGATCTCGGGCGCGTCGGGCGCCACATACTGCGTCGCATCGTTTGGGTCTCCGGCCACGGTGACCCGACCGCCGGGATTGCTGCAGGCCGCCACCACATCGCCGCTGTTGCCCCAGCCGTCTGCATCGGCATCCCGGTAGAAGGCAATTGTCACCCCCTCATCTGTCGAACCGTCGCAGTCATTGTCGGCCCCGTCGCAGATCTCCGTCGCGGCAGGGTTGCGACTGCCGTTGGCGTCGTCGCAGTCGCCAACCTCCACCGCAGCCTGGGCCGCTGCGGCGCAGCCGGTGGTGAAGGTATCTGTGGCCGTCGCGCCCGCGACAGCGAAGTTGTCGTCGTCGGCATCGAAGTAGCAGCCGTAGAAGCCGTTGCAGTTCTCGTCGGCAGCCGGCGACACAACCTGCTCCGATGCACCCGGATTGATATCGGCGCGGCTGTCGTCGCAGTCGAAGGTCGCATCGCCGCCCACGCCGAAGGTGTAGGAGCCTCCGCCGATGAGGGAGGCCGTCGGCTCAAGCGCGCAGGGCACTCCAGGCAGATCGAAGACGGCGGTTCCGTATCCGTCGCCATCGAGGTCTCGGTAGCAGGCCCAAACGCCATCGCAGTCTTCGTCGGCGTTGTTGCCTGCAATCTCAGGCGATGACGGTCCGATCGCAGCATCCGCATCGTCGCAGTCAAAGCTGGGGCCCGCGGCAAGCGCCTCACCGGAGTCGGTACAATCCGTATCGACACTGACAACGGTGAGGTCGGGACGGGCCGAGACACCGTCGCCATCTCCGTCTAGGAGACAGAGTTCAGCGCCGTCACAGTTCTGGTCAACCTCATCGCCCGCGACCTCTGCAGCGCCCGGCGCGATGGCCGCGTCGGCATCATTGCAATCGTCACCGTTAGCCACGGCGCCCTCAGGCTGCAGGCAACCAGCGACTGGCGACGCGGGATCACCGTATCCGTCGCCGTCGGCGTCTCGGTAGAAGGTCAACGTGTCTGTTGCGCCCTCATCGACTTCGCCATCGCAATCGTTGTCTTCACCGTCGCAGCGCTCCTCACCGAGATCAACGACCAGCTCGCAGACCAGCAGCCCCTCGCAGGCAAACCGGCCCGTCGCGCATCGCCCCGAGAAGCCGGTGTCGCAGAGGTCGCCCACCTCGGGCACGCCCTCGTCCACCAGCCCGTCACAGTCGTCGTCCGCACCGTTGCACTGCTCCGTCGCCGCTGCGCTTACGTTCGGGTTGCTGTCGTCGCAGTCGGCATAAGGGCAGCCTGGTCCTCGGCCGCCACCATCGCCGTCAACGTCGATGCAGAGCGTGGCATCCACGCAGACACGCTCCGCATCCGCACCTGGAAGGACCACACAGTCTTCATCCACATCGCAATCGCGGTCCGAAAGGCAGGGCGCCGTGCAGACGCCCGTCCCGTCATCCGAGACGGAAAGGCAGAGGTCGGAGGCACAGTCGTCGTTCGACGCGCAGGGCTCTCCAGAGAGACCACCACCCCCGCCGGAGCCATCCGGCACCAGATCGGGAGCCAGATCGGGAGCCACGTCGGCAGCCGTGTCTGGAGCATCCGGCGCTCCGGTGTCCGCGCTCTCTGAGCTATCCTCGACGGCGTCTGCGGCAGCACCACTGCCGGCGGCGTCGCCCGTCGTGCTGCCCGTGCCCGAAGTTGCCGACACGCAACCTGCCGCGCTGGTTAGAAGTGCAAGTGCAACGCTCAGAACCCATCTCTGGTCTCGATTCATGTTTCGCTCCCTTCTTCGTTCCGGACCCGAGTTCCGGCATGCGTGACCCCGCTCAACCTACTCCGTGAGCAGCGGATACTTACCGTCAGCGCTCTTCTCTTTGGGGAGCGACTTCCGCCCCGGCGTGGCCGCTGGAGCCGCGGCTGCAGGCGATTCGGGCTTTGCGGCGCGCGCCACAGCGTTTCGAACCTCGACCGCCGGGTTGGCGCCCGATCTGACGAAGATGGCGCGTCGAACCGTCGGCGACCCCTGGCGGCGGAACTCGATCACAAAGGTCTTGTTCGCCGCAAGCTCCACCTGCCGAAGCGGCGTCACGCCCAGCCGGTTCCCGGCGATCCAGACCTCCGCACCCGCCGGCTCCGAGACGAGGTCAACCTTGCCAACCGGTACTGCCGGCGAGAGCTGGAGCTGAATCTCGAGCACCTCCGCGCTGTCGAGCGTGAAGGGGAAGAAGATGGTCTCGTAGCCCGCCCGCTCTAGGCGGAGGCTGTGCTCTTTGCCGAGCGCGAGCGACGCGATGTCGGTGGGGGAGGCTGCGCCGCCGAAGATGCCATCAACGAAGAGCGTTGCGTCGGCCGGCTCGTAGACAACGCGCACTGCGCCCGCCCCTGCAGCCGGCACAACCGCTGCCAACGGAGCGGCCTCCTGCGCGGGCTGCGACGCGACGGCAACGGCGACGGGCGCGGCCGGTGCTGCAGGCCGCTGCCGCGTCACTGCAAAGACCGCGAGCCCCGCGAAGACCAGCGCAACCGCGATGGCAACAGCGCTCTGGCGCTTCGCTGCCGCGATCGCCGCGTTGGCTGACGGAGAGACAGGGGCGGCAGTGCCCACTGCGGGCGCAACCGCGGCTGCCGCCGGCGGGATTGGCGCAGGAGCCTCGGTCACCGATGGAACCGCCCCGCTGTAACGGAAGTTCGCCAAGTCGACGGTCGACTCCGTCTGAACCGGCGCCGCCAACACCTTGAGGGCGACTGCCTGTTCCTCTTCCAACCGGGCCGAAAAGCCCGCCGCCACCTTGGCGCCAAGCGCCTTCCAGGCCGCTGTGCTGCGGCCGGCGAGCCAGCGCTCGAGCTCCTCCGCAACACGCTCCGCAGAGGCAATCCGCTCCTCAGGCTCCCGCTCAAGCAGCTGCATAACCAGCGCGTCGAGCTCGGCCGGAACCCCTGCGCGAACCTGCGACGGCGGCGCAATCTCCTCCTCCGTGATCGCACGAAGGCTGGCCATGTAACTATCGCGGGCAAAGAGCCGACGCCCCGTCAGGAGTTCGTGAAAGACGACGCCGAGCGCGAACAGGTCGGAGCGCCCGTCGAGTTCGTGCCCGCGACACTGTTCGGGAGACATGTAGGCGGTCTTGCCGGCCGACTTGGTGTTGCCGGGCTCCGAGGCCGACGTCTGCGCCACGCCAAAGTCGAAGAGCCGCGTCCTTCCATCCACACCAACCAGCAGATTGTGGGGCGAGATGTCGCGGTGGACGACCGCCAGCGGCTGCCCCTCGCGATCGGTCGCACGGTGCGCTGCTGCAAGACCATGAGCGGCGTCGGCGATGCAGCGGGCTGCCTCATCAGCGCTCAGCGCGCTCTCACCGCCCTGCGCGACCAGCTCGTCGAGGTTGGCCCCCGCGACGTAGGCCAAGACGAGGAAGGGACGCCCCTCCGCGACATCAGCATCGAGCACCGGAACCACGTTGGCATGTTCGATACGCCCGCCGATGCGCCCCTCCTGCAAGAACAGTGCGCGCGTCGCCTCCTGCTCCAGAAGATGGGGAAGCAGCGACTTGATGACCACAAGCCGCTCAAAGCCTCCCTCGCCTTGCCGAACAGCGAGGAAGAGGTCGGCCATGCCGCCGGTGGCGAGCTTCTTGGCGAGACGATAGTTGCCGAACGACTTGTTAAAAATCACGGGCGGCCTCGAGCATGCGTTGTGATGGCCGATGCTACGCCTGCCTCCCTAGACTGTCAAAGCAGTCAGACTAGACGTCGTTCCAGCCTGTCCCAACCTGCTTGACGCCAACCATCATCGGCCGCGCCAAGGCCATGGCGATGGAGAAGGCCTCCTCCCGCATGAAGGTCGAGGGGATGATGGGCCAGACGGCGCCGCTCTCGAGCCGCACGAAGACACCTGCGCCCTCCACCTTGGCACCTGCCGAGGCGCCCGGGACGGCGATGGCCCGCGTGGCGTAGATGACCTCGGAGATGCGGTCGAGCTCGATGGGCGTGCTGCCCGAGAGGTCCACCTGCTCCGGGTTCTCCCGCAGCCGGAGGAACCCATGGTTGATCGACAGCCAGGCGAGCGGCATCTGCCAGGTGCGGGCAAACTGGTCGGCCCGACGCCATGCCCAGTAGGCCAGCGCCCAGACCGGAAGAGAAGAGAGCAGCACCCAGGTCTTCTCCCAGCCTCCGGCGCGCAACGAGACGAAGACGAGCGTCCCGGCGATCAGTGCTGCGCTGACCGCAATGGATCGAAGCCGCCCCGCACGCGGGTCGCTCCGCCGCTCTACCACGTAGAGTTCGCCTGGCTCGGGCCGCACGACCAGCGGCCGCTCAATCAGCGCCTCGTAGGCAACCTGGCCGAGCGCGGCCCGCTCACGGATGGACTCGTCCGAAAGGTCGGTCTTCATCTCAGGGTGCTACCGTCTCGCGCTCTTCCACGCAGAGCAGCGGGAGGTCGCGCATGTGGAGGTGCCATTCGCTGCCCTCGCGAATCCAGACAATCTTGCGAATCGTCCCTGCGGCATCGACGAGGAAGAGCTCCTTGCGCGCCTCCGACTCATACTCTTCCAGATAGGCGGTCCGGAGCGCCGAGCCCGCCGGCGCATCAGCGTCCACGATCGCGCCATCGCCCAGCTCAGAGGCGCTGTCGAC
>JBIIFW010000011.1:0-22767 GCA_044236985.1 Bradymonadia bacterium
CTCCATCGGCGCCATCGTCTTCTACGACCTCTCGCGCGGCCGCATCAAAGACTACCCCTTCGAGTGGGACGCCATCCTTCGCGGCCTGCGCCCGGGTGAGCATGGCCCGACGGGCCCCTACCTGCAGTACACCCATGTGCGGCTGCGGGCGCTCGAAGAGAAGTTTGCCGAAAAGTTCGGCGCCCTTCCCGAGGCCCTCTCCGGCGAGGCCACCCTTGCGCTCCACACCGCCGACTGCGCCCACCTCGTGGCGCTGCTCGAGCGCTACCCCGCGACGCTGCGTCAGGCCGCGACCGAGCTTGAGCCGGCCGTCATCTCCCGCTTCCTGCTGGAGCTGGCCGAGGGCTTCAACACCTTCTACTCGTCGGGCACACGGGTGCTCTCGGACGACGAGGCGGCGACCCGCGCCCGCATCGCGCTGGTGGTGGCGGTGCGCCGCACGCTGGCCCACGGCCTGACCCTGCTCGGCGTCCCATGCCCCGCCCGTATGTAGTCCTCGCGCTGCTGCTTGCGGCGGCGGGCTGCGGTCCGCCAGCCGAGCTCATCGGCGTCTACGAAGAGGCGGCGCCGCTGGAGGTGGGTCGGACCCGGGCCATCCGGCTCACCCTCTTTGCCTACTCAGGCGTGGCGGGCGGCAAGATGGAGACCTTTGTGCTGGGCGACCAGAACACAGCCGAAAACCCCTACCTGGTGCCCGAGGCCTGCGCCTACTTTGGCCCGCGCGACATCAGCAACAGCGCCTTCGCGCTCGATGTGCGCTTTGGCGAGACGCCCATCGCAGGCCGGGTCTTCGACGTGAGCAGCGGCGACCGGGCCGAGCTGGAGCTGACGGAAGGCGAGGCGCTGCTCCGGTCGCCTGTGATCCCGGGGCGCCGCTTTGTGCTGGTGCGGAACGAGGAGCGGGGCGCGAACGACAGCTGCGGCGAGACGGGCGACGCGCTCACGCCGGAGGGTTCGCTGTGAGGCGGATGGCGCTGCTCGTTGCCGCGCTGCTGCTGGCCGTTGCCGCGCCGGCGCTGGCTGCACCACCGCGCCGCGATCAGGGCGAAGCCAACCTGCGGCCCCGGACCATCGCGGTCTGGGCCCCCATCCGCCACTACATCGTGCCGTCTGCGGCCCCTGCGAGCAGCCTGGCGGCGGTGTCGCTGGTGCAGGTGTCGCGGGCGCTCCGGGCGCAGGTGGAGGCCGACCCGCGCCACAAGCTCATCAGCGAAGAGCCCCTCACACGGCTGCTTTCGGCGCAGCGGGACGAGGCCCAGTCGGACCTCCGCTTTGTGGCGACGCGGTCGGCGCAGCTCGGCGTGGAGTACTTCAAGCAGTCCGACCTTCGGAGCGCGGTCGACCAGCTCGAGGAGGCACAGTCGCTGCTTGAGCGCACGGGCCTCTTCTGGACCGACCCGACGCTGGCCGTAACGGTCTGGCGCACGCTTGCGCTCGCAGAGCTGGAGCTGGCGCAGGGCGCGCAGGAGGGCAGCGAGGGGCAGACGCTGCACGAGGCCAAGGCGACGGCCGCCTTCAAGGAGCTCATCCGCTGGGCGCCGAGCGAACGGTTCTCGCGCGAGGATTACCCTGCGGAGGTGGTCGCGACCTTCGAGCGGGCCTACCTGGAGCACCTGCTGAGCGAGGGCAGCGACCTCCGGGTGCGGACGGCAGAGGCCAAGCGGTTGGCCACGCAGCTGGGCGTGGAGGAGCTGGTCTTTGCCTTCGCGATCTCGTCTGGCGACCAGACGGTGGTGGGGCTGCAGTTCTTCGACGCAGCGACGCAGCAGTTTGTGGTGGACGAGACCATGCGGGTGGCGCCGGCCGATGCCGCCGACACCTACTCCATGATGCTGAGCGACGCGCTGGCCTGCCAGCCACCGCGCTTTCTGCCGCCCGACCCAGCAGGCCTCGACACGGGCCACACCTACGCCTCGGCCGGCTACAACGGCGGCTCCTTCCTCGACTCCCCGACCCGCGCCCCCTTCTACACGCAGGGCGCCTCGGTGCAGGTGAGCCACATGCTTTCGGAGAACGCCGGCCTCTACGCGGGCGGCCGCTTTGTCTTCGGCCGGCGCGACACCGATGGCGACCTGCTCGACCGTGTGGACATCGCCCGCACCGACTTCGGCGCCACCTTCGCCATCCGCAATAGGCGCTTCCGGGCCTACGGCAGCATGGGGATCGATGTGGCCTTCGTCGGCGCGGTGACCGCGACCGAGGACTTCTGGTGCAAGGTGACCGGCGGCGAGGTGCGGGCCATCGACAGCAGCCGGGCCTGCCGAGGGAACGACATCACGCGGACGGCAGCGCAGGCCCAGGCGGGGCTAGGCTGGACCATCGGCGGGCAGGTGCTGCTGGGCGGCCCCTTCTGGGCCTCGCTCGACGCCAACACAGCCATCTACATGCTCCCCTTCGGCGAGCGGCCCTTCGACATCCCGATCGGCGGCTCGCTGCAGCTCGGCTACCGCTTTTAGTTCAGCTCGCCCGCCGTCTCGAGCTCCAGGTCGGGGACCAGCGCATGCGGGAGCGCCGTCTCGCCCGACATGGCAGCCACAATCTCGGCTTCGGAGGCCAGCCAGTCGCCGGCAAAGCGGCCGTCGAGCAGGTGGGTAAGCTGCACATTGCCGAGCGCGGCGATGATGTTGCCCTTGACCTTGGGGTTGTCGGCCTGGAGCCGGTTCACCAGCTGCTTCATGCGGGCACGGTGGAGGTTTTCCTGGCTGCCGCAAAGGTTGCAGGGGATGATGGGGAAGCCCTGCTCGATGGCATACTGCCCAATCTCCTCTTCGGCGGCGAGGAGGAGCGGCCGGACGACCACGTTGCGGCCATCATCGGAGCGGAGTTTGGGCGGCATGGCGGCCAGCTTGCCTGCATAGAAGAGGTTGAGGAGCAGGGTCTGCGCCACATCGTCCCGGTGGTGTCCGAGCGCCATCTTGGTGCAACCGAGCTCTTGGGCCGCGTTGTAGAGGATGCCGCGGCGCAGGCGTGAGCAGAGGGAGCAGTAGGTCTTGCCCTCCGGCACCTTCTCGAGGACCACCTTGTAGGTGTCGACGGAGAGCATCTTGTAGTCGTACTTCTCGCGCTCGAGGTAGTCGACAATGGACTGCTGCGGGAAGCCCGGGTGGCCCTGGTCGAGGTTCACGGCAACCATGGTGAAGGCAAAGGGGACCTTCTGCTGCATGAGCCGGAGCAGGTGGAGCATGACCCAGGAGTCTTTGCCGCCGGAGAGGCAGACCATGACATGGTCGCCGGGTTCAACCAGGGCATACCGCTTGTTGGCGGTCATGAGGTGGCTGAGGAGTCTGGATTCGAGGTTGGCCATCGGTGGCTTCGGGTGGGCGACAGGGCCCGTTAGAATGCGGTGTTGTTAACGCGCACATCGGGGTTACCGGCGGCGTTGAGGACGGGAACGACGAGGCAGTCGACGGCGCCTGTGGCCTCGTCGACGAGCATCTGGACATCGGCGACGCGCCAGCTGCTTCCCTGGCAGGCGGCGCCCGCCTGGGTGAGCCGGACGGCATCGGAACCTCCGCCGAGCAGCGACTTGAGCTGGCCGCCGCAGTAGATGCTGATCTGCGGTGCGGTGGGCTGTGTGCCGGCAAACATGTGGGCCATGACGCGGAAGGTGTCGCCGTTGGCAGGGTTGTCGAGGTTGATGTTCTCGGGGTTGTTGCCGCGCACATTGTTGATGTCGAGGCGGGGGTTGTAGCAGGTGTCGCCGACGCCGGCGCCGCAGGCAGCCGCGTCGGAGGGGGTGTAGCCCCAGCCGACCCCGTTGAGGTTGGTGACGCGGCAGTTGTCGAAGTAGCAGTCATCGGCGGCGGAGCAGAAGGCGCCGGTGGTGCCGGGCTTGTGGAGGTGGAGGTCCATGTCGACGGAGCCAAGGCTGTCCCAGGACATCTCCACGCGGAGGCCGGGGCCCTGGGCACGGACGGTCCAGGTGCAGCTCTGGACGCCCTCTCCGTCGGTAACTTCGAGGCGCATGCGGTAGTCGCCCGAGACGTCGAGGTAGACGGAGGTGAGCGAAGCGGCAGGGTCGGCAGGCGTCTCGGTGGCGCTGTTGGCGGGGGGCTCGACGGTCCAGTTCCAGGCGATGGCGTTGGCGAGATTGGGGTAGAGCCCCGTGCCGTCGAGGGTGTAGTCGGTGAGCGGGCTGGCGGTATCGAGCGTCGGGCAGCGGAGCGCGGGGGTGCAGCCCTCGATGTCGTCGGTGCAGCTGTTGCAGTCGTTGTCTTTGCCGTCGCAGAGCTCGGGCGCGCTGACGATCGCACCCTGGCAGGGTCCCCACTGGGGGTTGGCGCGGTCGATGCAGCGCTGCAGGCCATCGGTGCAGCCGCCGACGCCGCGGGTTGCGGGGGCGCCGGTGAAGCAGCGCTGGACCTCGCCGTAGGCGCAGGCGCAACCTTCGTCGACGTTGCCATCCTCGTTGTTGTCCTGGCCGTCGTTGCAGACCTCGATGGCCTCCCAGCCGGGCTCGGTTTCGGCGGTGCAGATCCAGCCGGGCACATCGCCGGGCAGACAGCCGCGGCGGATGTCGCAGCTCTCCACGCCGTTTAGCGGGTTGCCGTCGTCGCAGATCTCGTTGCGGGGGCGGTGGAAGGGGAAGGTCTGGCTGCAGACAGACTCGGTGCAGCCCACGCCATCATCGGGGGGCACATCGGTGAGGCTGGGGAGCTCTTCGAGGATGCCCTCGACGCAGACCTTGCTGCGGCAGTCGCCGGGGGTGGGGTCTCCAACCTCGGGGGAGACAAAGGTGGTCACGCAGCTGCCGGCGTCGCAGCGCTCTGCGGTGCAGAGGTTGCGGTCATCGCAGTCGGCGTCGGTGGCGCAGATGAGGATGCAGGTCTGCTCGACGCAGTCGTGGCGGGGCGCGCAGTCGGCTGCGGTCAGGCACTCGACGATGGCGGGGCCGGAGCCCTCGCCGCTGCCGTCGCCACTGCCGTCGGTGCTGGTATCGGCGCTGCTGGAGGTATCGGCCGTGGTGTCGGCGCCGTCCTCATCCACCACATCGGAAGCGGGCACGACAGGGTCGCGCTGCGCGCAGGCAGAGAGGAGGAGCAGCAGTGCGGCGGCGGCTCTGGCGGTGGTTGCGTTCATGACGGTTCCTCGCTTTGGCCGCGCGACAGGGCGCTGCCCGAACACAAGAGCGCCGCGGGCTCTGCGGGAGGCAGGCGGACCGCGGCGTTGGAGAGGGGGAGACTAGAAGGTGGCGTCGCCCTGGCGCACATCGTAGCCGCCGCTGCGGCCCAGGAGGGGCTCGACCACGCAGTCGGTGACGCCGGTCTCCGGGTCGACGAGCATGCGGACGTCGGCTACGCGCCAGGTCTCGCCGCCGCAGCTGCCGCCGGCGCGGGTGAGGCCGACGAGGTCGGGTGCCTCACCGAAGACAGCCTTGAGGCGGCCGCCACAATAGATGGTGACGACGGGGTTGGTGCGGGCCGTGCCACCGAACATGTGCGACATGACCCGAAAGCTGTCGCCGTTGTTCGGGTTGTCGACATTGATGTTCTCGGGGTCGAAGCCGACGATGTTGTCGATGTCGAGGCGGGGGTTGTAGCAGGTGTCGCCCGCGCCACCGCCGCAGGCCTCGGCGGGGGAGGAGACGTAGCCCCACGGAAGGCCTGCGCCGTAGGTGCGGCAGTTCCCGTAGTAGCAGTCGTCATCGGTGCAGAAGTTGGTGGTGGTTCCGCTCCGGTGGAGGTGGAAGTCCATGTCAACCGAGCCGAAGGTGTCCCAGCGCATCTCGACGCGGAGGCCAGAGCCCTGGGCGCGGACGACAAAGCCGCAGGTGATGCTGGGCTCGCCGGGCTTGAGTTCGACCTCCACCGTCACGAAGTAGTCGCCCGAGACGTCGAGGAAGACCGAGGTATTGGCAGCCGTCCGGTTGACCGGGCCGGAGGTGGCGCTGTTCGGAGGCCCTTCGACCGTCCAGTTCCAGCGGATGTAGGGCAGGTCGCGCCAGCCGGGCACGATGGCGTCGCCGCTCAGCGTGAAGTCGGCGAGGGGGCGGGCGAGGAGCTCCGTGGGGCAGACAAGGTCGCTGGCATCGCAGTCGGCAAGGTCGTCGACGCAGCCGTCACAGTCATTGTCCTTGGCGTCGCAGATCTCGGTACCGGGACCGAAGACGTTGGTGCAGGGGCCCCACTGGGGGTTGGCCCGGTCTTCGCAGGCCTGCAGGCCGTCGGTGCAACCACCCACGCCGCGCGTCGAGGGCGGGCCGCTGTAGCAGCGCTGGATGGAGCCGAAGTCGCAATCGCAACCCTCGTCCACGCGGCCGTTCTGGTCGTTGTCGAGGCCATCGTCGCAGACCTCGCGCGACTCCCAGCCCGGGGGCGGCTCATCGCAGATCCAGCGGGGCACGTCGCCACCCACGCAGCCGATGTTGGGGTCGCACCGCTCCACGCCGTTGAGGAGATCGCCATCGTCGCAGAGCGCGTCCTGGGGGCGCTGGAAGGGGAACTCGCCGACGCACTGCGAGAGCGTGCAGCCGATGCTGTCGTCCGCAGGCAGGTCGAGCGGGCTCGCGACATCCTCGGTCCGACCAGCGACGCAGGCCCGCTTCTTGCAGTCGCCGGCGAGCGGGTCGGCAAGCTCAGGGGTGGCCGGCGTGAAGACGCAGAGCCCCTCGGTGCAGACCTCGGTGGTGCAGGGGGTGAGGTCATCGCAGTCGGTGTCCACGCCGCAGATGCGGACGCAGACGCCCTCGATGCAGTCGTGGCGCGGGCGGCAATCGGCCGCGGTGGTGCAGCTGGGCTCGCCGCCCGTATCGGTAGAGGTGTCGGCACCTGTATCCGCGCCCGAGCCGCTGTCGGCCGTGGTGTCGGAGCCGCTGTCGACCGTGGTGTCGGGGCTGGTATCAGCACCCGAGCCGCTATCGGCCGTCGCGTCGGAGGCGCCGCTGCCATCGCCCGGGGTGCCAGTGCCGGTCTGGTTGCTGCAGGCTGCGAGCAGCGCGAGCACCGTGAGGGCGCCGAGGCGCAGAGCCGATTGCTTCACATTCCACTGATTCATTCCCATGCACCCGTCACTAGAGCGTTGCAACTTAGACCTATGGCCGTGGCGCTCGTCTACGAACAGTTTGCCGTCGGATCAAGATTGACCGCCGATTCCAGAAAGGGTCGCCGCCGATTGGGTGTGACTTCCACCACGCGCTGGCCTATCGAGCGCGACCCGCCATGGAGCCCTGCCCTGTCTCTGCCCGCCTCCAACTCAGCCCCGCCCACGGTGAGCCTCCGGTTCGACCGCGGCACCCTCGTGCTCGACGGCCCTGTCGATGCGCTGGCAGACCGGCTGGAGGCAGCCGGCATGAGCTTCGACCTCCGCATCGCACGCTGGCGGGCGCCGGCCGCCTGCTACCGCGACCTCTTCGCCGCCCTCCACCGCGCTCAGGAGCAGGGGCTGCTGCTGCTCGACGACCGGGCACGAACCTACGGACCGCTTGCACTCCGCTTCGCCGCCGAGCGCACCCCTCGCTTCTACCAGTCCGAGGCCATCGACGCCTGGAACCGGGCCGGCCGCCGCGGACTCGTGGTCCTGCCCACCGGCGCAGGCAAGTCACTCGTCGCCCACCTCGCCATCGCAGCCGCCGCCCGCGACACCCTCATCGTCGTCCCCACCATCGACCTCATGCTGCAGTGGCACGACGGCCTCCGCTCCGACTTCGGGCTCGCCAAGGTGGGGCTCCTCGGCGGTGGCTCGCACGAGATCGAGCCGGTCACCGTCACCACCTACGACTCCTTCCACATCCACGCCGAACGCATCGGCCACCGCTTCGGCCTGGTGGTCTACGACGAGGTCCACCACCTCCCCGGCCCCTCCTACATCCTGGCGACCGACCACCTCCTCGCACCCTTCCGGCTCGGCCTCACCGCCACCCCCGAGCGGCCCGACAACCGCCACCTCCTGCTCGACAAGGCTGTGGGGCCAACGGTCTACCGCCGCGAGATCCGCGAGCTCGCCGGCCAGTTCCTCGCCGACTACACCGTCGAGACGCTCCGGGTCTCCATGTCGGAGCCCGAACTCGAAGACTACACGGCGGCCCGCCAGTGCTACCTCGACTTCGTGCGGCAGAACCGGATCAGTATGGCCTCGCCCGGCGGCTGGGCCCGCTTCATCGCCCTCTCCTCCCGCACCCCTGATGGCCGCGCAGCCTTCGCTGCCTACCGTGAACAGCGGCGGCTTGCGCTCGCCTCGAGCGGCAAACTGGCGGTCGTCGAGCAGCTCCTGCAGCTCCATCGGGCCGACCGCTCCATCATCTTCACCCACGACAACGCCACCGTCTTCGAGCTCTCGCGACGGCTGCTGCTCCCCTCCATCACCCACCGCACCGGGGCGCGGGAGCGGGCCGAGATCCTCGCACGGTTCCGCAGCGGCGAATACCGGACCGTGGTCACCTCCAAGGTGCTCAACGAGGGGGTCGACGTCCCCGATGCCGGCGTCGCAATCGTCCTCTCCGGCTCGTCGACGCAGCGGGAGCAGGTGCAGCGGCTAGGCCGCATACTCCGAAAGCGGGAGGGCAAGCAGGCCGTGCTCTACGAGATCATTACCCGCGACACCATCGAGGAGCAGGTCGCCGAGCGGCGGAAGGAGCACGATGCTTTCCGGTGACCTGCTGATGATGACGCGCCGGAACGGCATCGCCCGGCCCAAGTTTGTGGACCCGGCGAAAGCCAACCTGCTGGAGCGGGCCAGGGTGCTCATCGACCTCTTCGCCGCGCAGCTCGGCCGGCCCCGCGCTGAGCTCGACGGGGCCATCGACGAGCTGGTGGGCGACGAGGCCTCGCAGAAGCTGACGCGCGGGTTGGCGAAGCTGCTCGACGACCGCTCGGAGTGGCTCGTCCAGGCGCCGGCCGATCCGGTGGAGCTCCGGCGGCGGCTCTTTGAGGTGTCGGCCTCGGGCGATCCCGTCTCGACCGTCCCCGGCGTGCCCGGCACCCGCTTCCGCGGCGACCTCCTCGGCGCGCTGGCGGAGGAGCTGGGCATCACGGCGGAGGCCATCGACGAGGCGCTCTACGCCGACCTCCCCGAGGCGATGCTCCTTCACCACTGCGAACTGCCGACGCCCCACGAACTGCTGACCGAGTATAATCTGGCCTCGGCGCGCGGGGCGCTGCTCCGAGCCGGCGCGATGGAGCTCACCTTTCGGCCACGCCACCCGTCGGAGTTGCGGGCGCTGCTCCGGGCGCTCGCCTTTCACCAGCTCATCTTCACAGCCAAGCTGCTGCCCGATGGCGCCGTCTGGCTCCTGCTCGATGGGCCGGCCTCCATCTTCGCCACCTCAACCCGCTACGGCATGGAGCTCTCCAAGGCACTCGCCGTCATTGTCGGCCTCGGGGAGTGGAGCCTCTCAGCGGAGCTGCGGGAGCCGGGCAAGCCGTCGGCCAAGGTGCAGCTCTCCGACCAAGACCCACTCGAGGCGCCGCGGCGGCTCAGAGGGGCCTGGGTCTCGGAGGAGGTCAACCATCTGGCGGCGCAGCTGGAGGCCAAGACGAGCGGCTGGGAGCTGTCGCGCGAGCCCGACCTGCTGGTGCTGGACGGTCAGACGGTGGTGGTCCCCGACCTGCTGCTTACGGAGCGGAGCAGCGGACGGCGGGTAGGTGTGGAGGTCATCGGCTACTGGCGGCGGAGCTCGCTCGAGCGGCGGCTCGCCTCGCTCGGAAAGCGGGCGCCGCACGACCTCATCGTCTGCGTGAGCAAGCGGCTTGCGGCCGACAAAGAGGCGCCGCTCGAGCACCCCAACCTGCTCTGGTTCACCGGCGTCATCTCGGCAAAGAGCCTGCTCGAGAAGGCTGCGAAGCTGGCCCGTTAGTTCCGGCCGCTCTCGACAGCAGAGACCCGCTTCACAATCGGCGGCGGCTTGAGCACCGGCGTCTCTTCATACTTCTGGCAGGCCTTGTCCCAGGCGTCGCAGCGGAAGCGGATGTGGATGTGGTCGCGGTGGCCGGGCGAGTGGGTGATGATCTTGCCCTTGCCACCATACTCAAAGACCTGCGCCAGATAGTCGGGGTCTTCGCCGATGCGGCGGGCATACTGCACGAGCGCGATCTGCAGGGAGTAGTCGATAAACATGCGCTCGACGGTGCCGCGCTCGAGGAGGAAGCGTATCTGGGCCCACTGCCGGGCGAGGTCGAGGGTGCTACTGGTTGCGCCGGAGAAATGGCGCTGCGGTCCTACGCCGCGGAGGTAGTAGCCCATATCGACATCCCTGCCGGACTGGTGGCTGAGGTGGGGCGAGAGCGGGCGACCCTGCGGGCGGCTGAGGTCGCCGATGATGATGCGGGTGCCGCCGGGGAGTGTGTTGCCCACATGGGCGAAGACCGCGACCAGCTCGTTGATGGTGGTTTCGGTACCAAACGAGGCCTCGCGCTCTCGGACCCGCCAGAACTGGCCATCGGGCATGGGGACGCCGTTGGTGAGGCTGCCGCCGCTGGCCCGACCGTTGCTTCGGGAGCGGCGCTCCGGGTCGAACTTGTAGATGACGAGTTCGGCGCCATCGTTCACATGGTTCCTCGAGACGCCCGGGTTGAGCCGCGCGAGCGCCTCAGTGGTGAGGCCGTAGCGGCTTGCGAAGCTACGCCAGGTGTCGCCCTCGATGAAGGTCTCGAAGAGGGTCGAAGGAACGGTGGTCTCGCCGGAGAGGTCGGTGGCGCTGCCGAGCACCTGCATGGCGACCTGAACGCCGAGGTTCTCGATCATGCGGCGATCGCCGGCCTTGGCGATGGCTGCGTTGAGCGCGTCGTCGACCTTCTGCTGGGCCTCACGCGTGGCGGTCATGCGGCGGAAGGAGCCGGTGGACACAGCCGAGGCCTGAACATGCCGAACGCCTGCCAGAAGCACCGCGCCCACGAGGAGGGCGAGGACCCAGCTCCACCAGTTGCTCTTCCGCGCGACCGATTTTGCGGTCCGGGCGGGCAACGGTTGGGGGCGGCGGGTGCGCTGCGGCGAAGGGTTCAGGTCGGCTCCCGGGAGGGTCAGAGGGTGGTGCAAATGCAGAAATCCGGCCCGGTATTCCGAGCAAGAGGGGTGGCGCTAGCCGAGGGTCGGAGGGAGATCAACCCCTCGCGCGCACCCCTCCCAAAGTTGTCTACCCCGCATAACTGCTTATCGCGCGCCCCTTTTGACCTCCCAGAGGTAGTCGGGCGTGGGCAGCAGCGGGAGCGAAACGAGGTAGCTTCCGGGGACAAGATCGATCTCAACTTCGATGGTCTCTCCGGCCGCACCGCCCCCCTCCGCCGCGAGCGACTCTCCCCTGTCGGAGCGGATCCAGAGTCCGACGGGCCAGCCCACCTGGCGGTTCACAACGCGCACGGTGTAACGGCCGGGAGCAAGCGTCCAGACCTGCTGCGAGCGGGCCGTGAAGGTGGCCATGTTGAGGCTGCGACAGCCCTCGCGGTCGGCAGCCTCCTGCGGCGCGGCCTCCTGTTCGGCGATGCGGCAGGGGAGCGGGGTGAGCACGATCAGGCGACGGTCACCCTCTGTCTGGACCCGTCCGAGCCGCTCAGCGTTGACGGTCTCGGCGGCAGCGAGGCGCATCTCGGCGGGGAGCCGGAGCAGCAGATCTTCGGGGTGGGGATCGGGCGCCGGACCGCGCCGCGCCAGCGCGCGGCCGGAGGGTGGTGGCCCGTTGGGTTCTGAGCCGCGGGTTTCGGCGGCTGATTCGTCCGACCCCTCTTGGTCGGCTGCCGCGAAGAAACTGCCGATCGCCGAGACAGGGCGCCCCGGCAGGCTGCAGGCGCAGAGCGCGAGCAGCAGCGCGAGCAGGCTAAGGCGCAACGCCGCCATACCTGCGGTCTCGGCCGGCGAACTGGACGAGGCAGTTGTCGAAGTCGGCCTCTGTCCACTCCGGCCAGGCGATGGGTTCGATGACGAACTCCGCATAGGCGCTCTGCCAGAGGAGGAAGTTGGAGATGCGAACCTCTCCGCTGGTGCGGATGACGAGGTCGGGGTCGGGGAGGTCACCCGTCCAGAGGTTGGCGCGGAAGCTGTCGGCGGTCACCTGCTCGGGGGCGAGGCGGCCGGCGGCGACCTCGCGGGCGAGGGACTGCGCCGCCGCAACGAGCTCCTCGCGGCCGCCGTAGGAGACGGCAACGACGAGCTGCATCGCTTCGTTGGAGGCCGTGACCTGCTCGAGCGCCTCGACGGCGGCGAGGACGACCGCGGGCAGCCGGCTCCGCTCACCGATCACGCGGAAGCGGATCTGCTTGTCGAGCAGCAGGTTGCGCTCCGACTCGCAGAACTCGACCAGCAGCGACATGAGGCTCTCGACCTCATCGCCGGGACGGGCCCAGTTCTGGGAGCTGAAGGCATAGAGGGTGAGGACGCCGATGCCGAGCTCGCGGGCCCGGGTGACAGCCATGCGGACGGTCTTGGCCCCCTGACGGTGCCCCTCGGAGCGGCTCTGGCCGCGCCCCGTCGCCCAGCGCCCGTTGCCGTCCATGATAATGGCGACATGGCGCGGGAGCTGTTGAGCTGGGAGGGGGGATGGGCGCATGCGTCACCTTTGTCGGAACCACGCCTCTAAGGCAAGCGGCGCCACTTTGCCAAGCACGCTGAAGGGCGCTGCGCGCAGGTGCCTTTTGCCTCATTGGAGAAGCCTGCAGGCTTGCCGCGGTGCGGGGGTTCGGGGTAAGGCGGGCCACCTCAGACCCGAGACCGGAGCGAACCATGATTTTGTGCCGCGAGAGCATCCTGGAGGCGCACGCCGAGGGCCGCATCGTCATCGACCCCTTCGACGCGGAGCTGGTGGGCATCAACTCTGTCGATGTGCGGCTGGGCGGCGAGGTCTTCGAGCTGGTGGGGAGCGATATGCGCGACCTCTACGCGCCCGACGACAGCCGCTGGCGGAAGGTAGAGCCGGTGACCGTTGCCCAGCTTCGGGCCCTGAACCCCGGCTTCGGCGGCGCAACGCTGCGCGACGACGACCTCTGCTTTGTCTTCCGGAGCGGCGGCTTCTACCTCGCGACCACGCTCGAGGCGATCGGCACCGCGGCCCTCCCCGGCGGCGCCGCCGACGGCGAGGCGCTGGTGCCCGAGATGAAGGCGCGCAGCACCGTCGGTCGCCAGGGGCTCACCGTGGCACTCTGCGCCGGTCTGGGCGACGTGGGCTACACCAGCCGCTGGGCACTCGAGGTGCGGGTGGTGGACTACGGCGACGTGCCGGTGGCCGTCGGCACGCCCGTCGCTCAGGTGGTCTTTCACACAGCCACACCGACCGACGCCGCCTACGAGGGAGCAACCCGCTACCAGCATGCTGGCGCGGTGAAGTTCCTGCCCAAGCCGCTCAAGATTCGCAGGCCCGGCGAGGGCTGATTGACAGCCTGCAGGCCGAACCGTACCTCGTTCCCCTCCGCGCGCCGCCCGAGCAGCCCATGACCCGCATCGCCCTTCCCCTCATCCCCGATTCCGCGCTCCCCTCGAGCCGCAAGTCGGGACCGGCGCGTCCGTCGCTGGAGGAGTCGCCCGCGGGGAAGCGTCCAGATTGGCTTCGGGTGCGGCTTTCGCTCAACGACCAGTTCTTCGATGTGCGCGACCTGGTGCACAAGGCTGGCCTCCACACCGTCTGTGAGAGCGCCTCCTGCCCCAACATCGGCGAGTGCTGGTCGAGCCGCTCGCTCACCTTCATGATCCTCGGCAATGTCTGCACCCGAAGCTGCGGCTTCTGCGACGTCGCGACCGGCAAGCCGGGCTCGGTGGATGTCGACGAGCCGCGCCGCGTGGGCGCCTCGCTCTCCAAGCTCAACCTCCGCTACACCGTCATCACCAGCGTCGACCGCGACGACCTCCCCGACGGTGGCGCCGCCATCTGGGCCGAGACCATCCGCGAGATCCGGGCCCAGGCACCAGGGACCCAGATCGAGGTGCTGACCCCCGACTTCAAGGGGTCGCTCGACGATCTGGCTACGGTGGTCGCCGCCGGCCCCGACGTCTTTGCCCACAACATCGAGACGGTCGAGCGGCTCCACCGCCTGGTCCGTCCGCAGGCCAAGTATGACCGCACCCTCGCGGTGCTCCGTCACGCCCGGTCGCTCGGCGCCGTCACCAAGTCGGGCATCATGCTCGGCCTGGGTGAGACCGACGACGAGGTGGTGGAGACCATGCGCGACCTGGCCGCGGCCGGCGTCGAGATCGTCAACCTGGGCCAGTACATGCGGCCGAGCAACAACCACCTGCCGGTGATGCGCTGGGTGCGGCCAGAGGAGTTCGATGCGCTGAAGGAGCGGGGCATGGCCTTCGGCTTTGCCCACATCGAGGCGGGGCCGCTGGTCCGGTCGAGCTACCGGGCCGATCAGCAGGCCAAGGCCGCCAACCTGGCGCGGCTGCAGGGAGGCGCGCCATGAGCGAGACAGTCTGCAAGCGATGCCGCGGCGTGAAGGCGCTGCCGTCGGCGGCACCCGGTTTCGATACGGCGGTCGCAGTGGGCTGTCCGAGCTGCACACGGGTGGCCGACTGCCCGACCTGCGAGGGCACTGGCTTTGTCTTCGTCTGGGGCAAGCACGGAGGGCCGGTGGCCAACCGCTGCCCGGACTGTGCGGAGGTGCGCAAGCGGATGAAGCATTTCGACGAGGCGCTGATTCCGCGCCACTTCTGGGATGCGGCCTGGTCCGACTTTGAGCGGGGCGAGGCGGGCATCCGTGACGCGGCGCTGATGCTGCGGCGCCGCATCGACGAGGGGTTCAGGCCGGGCGATGCGGGCGTGGTCCTCTCGGGGCCGCCGGGGCTGGGCAAGACGCGGCTCCTCTGCCGGGTCATCCGGGCGCTGTCGCTCGAGAAGGGCTTCGGGGTCCGCTATGTAGAGTTCGCCCACCTGCTGTCGGAGCTCCGCGCGGGCTTTGAGCGGGGCGTGGGCGAAGGGGAGCTGATCGGCGAGCTGGTGGCGATGCCGGTGCTGGTCATCGACGAGCTGGGCAAGAAGGCTGTCACGGAGTGGCAGGCCGGCATCCTCGATGAGATCATCAGCAAGCGTTACAACCGGGAGGTCTCGACCTTCTTTGGCACCAACCTGCACCGCGACCGGGCGGCGGCGACCCGCTCGGGCGCCGGTGGCGGCGTGGCGGTTGCGACGCTGGCGGATCGAATCGACGACCGCATCGTCAGCCGCATCGATGAGATGGCACGCTTCGTCCGGATTGAGGGGACCGATCAGCGACCGAAGCACCGCCGCGACGACTGACGCGCCGCGTCAGCACCATTGATGCTTGGAGAGGAGCAGATTGTCCCGTAGAGTGGAGTCCTGAATCCTCCCTACTGGGTGCTGCCATGCGTCGTCTCCTCGCCCTCGGACTGCTCTGTCTCTCCGCCTGCTCGACCTCCGATGTTGGCAGCTCTGCCACGCTCATCGCCTGCACCACGGGCGCCGACTGTGCCTCGGACGAGCTCTGCGTCGCGCAGGTCTGCACACCCATCGACGAGGTCGATGCGAGCGGCGCCGACACGACGGCCGACGTCGACACCACGCCCGATGTGACGCCCGACACGACCCCCTTCGAGCCCACCCCCTGCACCTCGGCAGCAGACTGCGAGAGCGGCTACTGCGTGCCAACCCGCGAGGGCAACCTCTGCACCGTGGCCTGCAACGGCCCCTGCCCGATCGAGGGCTGGATCTGCCGCTTGGTGCAGAGCTCCGGCTCCGATGTAGCCCAGATCTGCATGCCGCCCGACAACGCCCTCTGCAGCCCCTGCAACGCCGACGTCGACTGCGACGGCCTAGCCAACCTCTGCCTCGAGAACCTCGACGGCACCTTCTGCGGCATCGACTGCTCGACCACAAACCTCTGCCCCGACGGCTTCCGCTGCCAGGATGTGACCCGCTTCAACATCCGCAACGAGCCGGTCAACTTCCGCCAGTGCACCCCAGAGACCAACACCTGCTCGGGCTGCTACGACCAAGACAACGACGGCTACGGCATCGGCGCCCGCTGCGCCGGCTCCGACTGTGACGACCTCAACCCAGGCGCCTACGAGGGCCGCATCGAGCTCTGCAACGGAACCGACGACGACTGCGACGGCAACGCCGACGAGGACTTTGACCTCGACACCGACCCGCTCCACTGCGGCGATTGCGGCACGGTCTGCAACGCGGTCCGCGGCACCGGCGGCTGCGCCGAAGGGCTCTGCGTGGTGACGGCCTGCGAGACGGGCTACTTCGACGCCAACAACGACTTCCTCGACGGCTGCGAATATGCCTGCACCCCGAACGCCGACACGGGCGGCATCGAGGCCTGCAACGGCATCGACGACGACTGCGACGCGCAGGTGGACGAAGACTTCGACCTGCAGCGCGACGACAGCAACTGCGGCGTCTGCGGCCAGACCTGCACCGTCAACAACGGCGCCGCCCACTGCGAGTTCGGAGCCTGCGTACTCGACGGTTGCGAGGGCACCTTCCGCGACTGCAACCTGCTCCCGCTTGACGGCTGCGAGAGCGACCCGCAGACCGACCCCGACCACTGCGGAAGCTGCGCCCGCTCCTGCGACCTCGAGGGCGCCATCCAGGCCTGCGTTGCCGGTGAATGCGCTGTCGGCGGCTGCCAGACCGGCCGCGCCGACTGCGACACGGTGTCCTTCAACGGCTGCGAGATCGACCTGCTCAACGACCCGCTCCGCTGCGGCAGCTGCGAGACCGACTGCTCCTTCGCCGACGGCACGCCCGACTGCACGGAGGGAGCCTGTGGCGTCGCCACCTGCAACGGCACCCTCGCCGACTGCAACGGCCTCTACGCAGACCTCTGCGAGATCGACACCGCGGCCGACACGGCCAACTGCGGCGGCTGCGGCCGCGTCTGCGACGAGACCAACACCGATGCCGTCTCCTGCGGCTTCCTCGGCTGCCAGATCGACCTCTGCTCCGCCGGCTGGGGCAACTGCGACGGGCTGGTGGGCAACGGCTGCGAGCAGGACACGCTCGAGTCTTTGGACCACTGCGGCGGCTGCGGCCTTGTCTGCGACCCGCCGGGTGCGGCCGGCTACTGCACGGAGGGGAGCTGCCGCTTCGACAGCTGCCTCGATGGCTACCGCGACATCGACGGCGACCCCTCCAACGGCTGCGAGTATGGCTGCGTGCCGCTCTCCGACACCGATGAGCCAGACGATAGCGGGCTGGACGCCAACTGCGACGGAATCGACGGCGACATCGCCCGCGCCGTCTTCGTCTCGGCCTCGGGCAGCGACCGCAACGGCGGCCTCAACCCGGGCGACCCGGTCCGTTCGCTCGCCAAGGCGCTCGACGTGGCCAACACCACGCCCGGCCGCAACCAGGTGCTCGTGACGCTCGGTAGCTTTACCGGTTCGGGGCTCACGGTTTCCACCCCCGTCAGCATCTACGGCGGCTACTCGCTCACCTTCGCGGGACGCGGCACTACCCGCTCGGTCTTCTCATCGACCTCCGCAGTGGCGCTCACCTATTCCGGCATCGGCGATCGGACGACGCTCGACCGCATGACCATCCAGGCGGCCAACCAGACGGCGCCGGGCGCCGAGTCGGTGGCCGTCGCGGTGGCAAACGCGGGCGGCTTCCTGACGATTCGCAACGCCCTGCTCCGTGCAGGCACGGGCGGCGTGGGCAGCAACGGTGCGCCGGGTGTATCAGGCGCGAGCGGCAACACCGGCGTCACGGGCGGAGCTGGCTGCGATGGTAACTGCAGTGGCCGAACGGGCGCGACGGCCGGCGCCTCGCCAGGCGGCGGCGGCGGTGGTCGCGGGCCCTACCGGGGTTCGGGCGATGGTGGCGCCGCGGGAGCGCCAAACGGCTCATCCTGTGGCGGCAGCGGCGGCGGTGGTTCTGGCGGAGGTGGCCTCGGCTGCAGCGATGGCAACCCCAACGCGGGTAGCCAGGGCGGCAACGGCTGCGACGCACCAAGCGGTAGCAATGGAACGCCGGCAAATGGAATTGGCAGCTTCGCCGGGATCGACTGGGTACCCTCGGATGCATCGTCGGGGACCAACGGCGCGACGGGCGGTGGCGGCGGTGGCGGTGGCGGCGGTGGCGGCGAGAACTGCAACTACCTGTTTGGCACCTACTACGGCACCGGCGGCGCAGGCGGATCGGGCGGCGGCGGCGGCGGCGGCGGGTCCGGCGGCCAAGCCGGCGCAAGCGGAGGCGCCTCGGTGGCCCTCGTTGTGCTCAACAGCACGCTCCAGCTCGAGGCAACCCTGCTCCAGACCGACGGCGGTGGCCGCGGCGGCGCGGGCGGCAACGGTGGAGCGGCAGGCGGCGGAGCCAACGGCGGTGCCGGCGGCGGTTGTGGCTCCTCGACCTGTGGCTCCGGCGGCCGCGGCGGAAACGGCGGCCGTGGCGGCGCGGGCGGCTGCGGTGGCGGCGGCGCGGGCGGCCCCTCGGTCGGCATCCTCGGCGTCGACAACGCCAGCGTGCGGCTCATCGACACCTCCTTCGCGGTCGGAGGCCCCGGCTCAGGCGGCACCTCGCCCTGCGGCAACAACGGACAGGACGGCCTCAATGCAGAGACCAACCGCGTGACCCTACTCTGATCCCGGCAGATTCCTCTGCGCCCCACGAGGCGAGACGATGTCCCAACACGAACACATTCTGGCCGACTGCTGGCTCACCGCCAGTCTGACCATCGAAGAGGCCGAGGCGCTCCTCACACGCTGCACCCTTCGCCTGCTCCAGGCGGGAGACCTCCTCTTTGAGACCGGTGCCGCCTCGCACGATCTCTGGTTTGTGCGCTCCGGCGCCCTCGAGCTGACCGCCGATGGCATCTCGACCCAAAGCCCCGTCCGGGTGCTGCACCCTGCCACGCTCTGCGACATCAGCCTGCTCTCGCCCGGACCCCACAGCGTGACCGCCAAGGCTGTCGAGCCCACCCGGCTCTACGGCCTGAGCCACGAGGCCTTCCTCGCCCTCAAGCATGAGGCGCCGAGCGCCGCAGCCAAGTTGCTGCGGGCCCTCGCACCGACCCTCGCGGCACGGCTGCGCTCCTGCAACGACCGCACCGAGTCGGCCACCATGGAGCGCCAGCTCAACCTGGCATCGGCCGGCACAACGCTGGGCGGTGGCGGAGGCGGACACCTCCAGGCGATGGCCGACCAGCTCATCGCCGAGGGCAGCCGCGCCCCCTCGACGACCCGCATGCCGAGCCAGAGCCAGGAGGCGCGCGGCAGCGACCGGGCTCGTCCCGTCACGCAGAAGATGGAGGCCGAGCCGGAGAAGCCCGGCATGTTCGGGCGCTTCAAACAGGTGCTTGCCGGCAAGCCCGACACCAAGGGGCGCCCATGAACGAACTCACGCCCCAGACACTTCGGCGGGTGGAGCTGCTCCGCGACCTCGATGAACGGGAGCTCTCGACCCTCTGCACCGTCCTGATGAGGGAGCCTCTCCGGCCGGCGGGTACCGTCATCTGTGCCGAAGGCGAACAGGGCCGATGCTGCTACCTGCTCCTGTCGGGCACGGTCGATGTGGTGAAACGGATGCCGAACGGCACAAGCCACGTCATCGCCACCATCCGACAGCACCAGTTCTTTGGCGAGGTCGCGCTCATCGACAGCGCGCCCCGCTCCGCCAGCTGCATCGCCCACGACGGCTGCGAGGTCGCCCGTTTCGACCGGGCCGAGTTCGACCGGCTGATGCAGGGCGGCTCGGTCTTCGCCGTCCGCTTTGCGAGCAGCATTGCGACCAGCCTCGCAGGCCAGCTCCGCAACGCCCACCGCCGGCTCGGCATGTCGCTGCTGGCGCTCAACCGGGCCACAGTCTCGTCGCGCACGGTAGAGAGCCGCGGCTACTTCCTGGGGCTAGAGGCGCAGGGCGAGGGGAGCAGCCGCGCGGGCGATTGATGCGCCCTCTGCAGATTTGGAATAGGGGCAGTGTCGCAGCGTCTTGTCCCCACGCCGCTCCCGTACGAACCAAGGTGCACCATGTGGTCGCTCTGTCACGCTCTGCTCGCCTCCTCTTTCCTGACCGCGCCCAACCCTGCACCGGCGGACGATGGCTGCCTGGCGCAGGTAGCGCAGCCGCCGGCAGCAGCCGCAGCCGTGCCGCCTCGGCTCCAGAGCCCCGCCGAGGTGGTCGACGCGCTGCAGCGCTCTTACGAGGGCGTCCGAGACTACACCGCCAGCTTCACGCAGGAGCTGACCAACACGGCGGCCGGCGAGACGACCCGTTCGCAGGGCACCCTCTACTTCAAGAAGCCGGGCAAGATGCGGTGGGACTACCGGACGCCGGAGGCCAAGGCGCTCATCAGCGACGGCACGACGCTCTGGATCTGGGAGCCCGCCTTCAAGCAGTATGCCGCGCAGCCCGTGTCGCAGAGCAGCGCACCGCTCGCGCTCCGCTTCCTGATGGGCCAGGGCAAACTCTCCGATGATTTCACCGCCGAGGTCAAGGCGGTGAAGGAGGGCTCGGTGGCGCTGGAGCTCACGCCCAAGAGCGCAGCCTCCGGCGTCGAAAAGCTCCGCTTTGTCATCACGACGGCCGACTGGAAGGTGCAGGAGGCGGTGCTCTACGACCCGCTGGGCAACCGCAACCGGCTGGTCTTCTCGGGGGCCAAGTGGAACAGCAACCTGCCCGATGCCGGCTTTGTCTTCGCACCGCCCGCAGGCGCGCGGGAGATCAAGGCACCGGGTCGCTAGGCCTTTTCGGGCGGGAGCCGTTCGAGGAGCGGGCGGAGCTTCTCGTCGGTGAGAGGGCCCACGGTGATGGTCTTGGTCTCGGAGAGATAGACGCGGCCCGGTGGCCCATCCTTGGCCCGCCGTACATTTTTGCGCAGCGTGTGGTGGACCGCCACATGGGTGTCGTCCTTGGCGACCGAGAACCAGACCGCCAGCTCGGCCGCCTCGCGGAGGGCGACGGGGCCGGCCTGACGGCCGCGGGTTCGGAGGATGACGTGGGGGCCGGGGTGGTCGGCCACATGGAGCCAGAGGTCGGTGCCGCGGGCGAGCCCGAAGGTGAGCTTGTCGTTGTCGCGACCTCCGCGGCCGACCAGGATCTCTTCGCCCGTGGAGGCGATGAAGAGCCGGTAGGGGAGCCGGACCTCGGCCTTTCGTTCGACGGGCGGTAGCTGCTTGCGGGGGAGCAGGCCTGCGTTGCGAGCAGCGGAGGCGAGGCGGGCAAGCGCGATGAGGTCGGTGGCGTCGGCGGCCTCGCGGGCGAGGCGGGCGAGCTGTTCGAGCTGCTGGTCGGCCTCGGCGAGGCGGGTGCGGGCATGGGCCTCGCCCCGCTCGAACTTGCGGGCACGGGCATAGCGCGAAGCGATGTTTTCGGCGAAGTCGAGGCGGGGGTCGAGCTCGATGATGGTGATGGGGGCGCCCTCTTCGAACCAGTCTTGCACGGCGACGCGATCGGCTGGGAGATCGGGCTGGCCGCGCAGGGTCTGCAGGAGGTCGGCCTCACGGCGGAGGCGGGGGGCGGCGTGGCTGCGGTCTGCATCGGCTGCGATGGCGACGGCGCGCTGCGCGAGCCGCTTGCGAGCACGGGCCAGTCCGGCGAGCAGCTCGGCACGGCGCTGTTCAAGCGCCTCTGATGCGTCGAAGTCGCGGTACCAGGCCTCGACGAAGGCGTCGGCCGATGCGTCACGTGGGAAGCCGTCGCGGAACGCAGGTGCACCACCGTCGGGGCGGGCGGCGGGGGGCTCGTAGGCGTCGCCGACGGTGACGGTTCGGTCGCGGGAGGTCCGTCCGTGGAAGCTGCCCTCGATCCGTCCCTCTTTTAGGAGGAGGAGGTTGGCAGTTCCACCGAGCTCGGCGACGAGGTCGTAGGAGACACCGCCGCAGACGAGCTCCCACTGGACGATGCGGTCGTCGTCAGCAACCGCGAGCTGCCGGATGAGTCCACCGACAACCCGCGCGCGGAGCAGCATCACAAAGGTGGGTGGCGCGGGGGGCGACGGCGGCCGCTGCGTGATGCGGTGGAGTCTGGCCGAGCGGGCGGCGAGGGAGACGAGCAGCAGGGTGGTCTGGCCGGGCCGGTAGCACTCGAGGACGAGGGCATGCTGGTCTGCAACGGCATGAACCGCGCGGAGCCGCGCGCCCTCGATGAGGGGCCGATGGAGGCCGACGAGATGGCTGAGTTCGGCCTGTGAGAGTTTCATGGGGGCCGCTTCGACCTCTTTTTTGGGCAAGTTGCAAGGATCGCGGGGCGCGGCGTTGACCATAGGCCTAGGGAGCGAGTATCCTAACCGCTCTCTAAACGAGGGCGCGGAGACTATCCTCCTGCCCGAATGAGGCCGACTGTGAGCAAGCAACCCTCGGGAGCAGTCATTCACCGGAATGTGGCAGTTATCGCGTGCGATACTGCGGCAACGCTGGCGGAGACTTCGAAAAAAATCGGCGAGCTCGGACTGGACCTCGTGATGATTGGCGATCGCCACATCGTGATTCCGGCCCGGTTCATCCCCATGGTGCTCGGCCGGTTCAAGGAGCTCGGGCAGTTCCCGCGGCTCCTGGGCGAGCCGCTCTTCGACCATGTCGATGAGCCCGTCGAAGCAGATATCTCCTCCACGGAGAACGGTTGATGTCGAACCCCGCTGAAGAGCTCCTCAAGATCTACGGACAGGCCTCGCTCGCAAAGATTGCGTCGGTGCACAATCTGCCCGGCGTCGACCCCTTCGTGGAGCTGACCGACCACCTGGCCGCCAAGACCACCCGCCAGAAGATGGTGGATGCCCTGCCCGAAGATGTGCGCGGCTTTCTGGGCTTTTTGGACGAGATCGGCCGCCGTCTTCGCGGAGAGCGGCTGAAGAAGCGCTGGTTCCTGCACGGCTACGAGGGGTTCGAGGAGCTGGTCGATCCGCTGCTCAAGCAGGGCATCGCGCTGGCAGGCAACCTTGGGGCCCGTGA
>JBIIFW010000139.1:0-6756 GCA_044236985.1 Bradymonadia bacterium
CCTTCTCCGGCTCATCGGCCTACGAAATGCCAATTGCAGCTCCGCTGGAGCCCGCGGCGGATCTCGACCTTGAGTTTGACTTCACGGCTGTGAGCTTCACCTCCGAGCCGCCCGTGGTGGTCAGCGGCAACAGGCAGGCGCTGCCGAGCGGAGCGATTCCTCAGGTTGCGCCGGTGGATGCGGAGCCAGAAGCCGCAAGCGTCGCCTCCGATGCCCCCGCGCGCGCTTCGTTTGTGCCCTCCCCGGCAGCGGCTGTGGGTCCGAGTCGCCTTCCACCCGCGCCGCCACCCCGGAGCGGCGCGCCAGTCAGCACGGGCGTGATGGCGCCTGCCGCGCGGCAGCCCCTACCCATGAGCAAACCGATTCCCAAGCCGACACCTGCCGAGGCAGAAGACAAGCCAGGCCTCTTCGGTTGGCTCCGCGGCAAGAAGTAACGGCGCTCGCTCAGGAGTCGTGCAGCGCCTTGCCGATGTCGGTGCGGTACTGCATGCCGGGCCAGTGGATGCAGGCGGCTGCAAGATAGGCGGCGGAGACGGCCTCGTCGGGCGTGTTACCGTGCGCAGCGACGCCGAGCACCCGACCACCGTTCACGCGGAGGCCGCGGTCGAGCCGGGTAGCTGCATGGAAGACCTTTGCTGTGGAGACCACCTCGGCCTCTTCAACGCCCACGATGAGTGCATCCTTGACCGGGTCGAGCGGATAGCCCTCCGCGGCAAGCACGATAACGGCCGCAGGGGTGGAGGGGGGCGGCGTGGTGGCGGAGAGATCGCCTGCTGCGCAGGCCAGGAGCATGGGGAGGATGTCGCCGCGGAAGGCGAGCAAGAGCGCCTGCGCTTCGGGGTCGCCGAGTCGGGTGTTGAACTCCAGCACGCGGGGGCCGTCGGGGGTGAGCATCAGGCCGGCGTAGAGGAACCCGCGGAATGGGATGCCGCGCGCGCGGAGCGCCGCGAGGGTGGGCTCTATGACCGATGCGTGGATGGTTGCTGCGAGTTCGTCCGTCACAAAGGGGACGGGCGAGTAGGCGCCCATGCCGCCCGTGTTGGGCCCGAGGTCCCCGTCGAGGAGCCGCTTGTGGTCCTGCGCGGTGGGCATGGGGAGGAAGTGGGTGCCGTCGGTGAGGACGATGTAGCTCAGCTCGGGGCCGGTGAGGCGCTCCTCGAGGACGAGGGTGCTGCAGGCGTCGCCAAAGGGGCGGTCGCGGAGCATGGTGAGAGCCTCGGTGCCGGCCTGGTCAAGGGTTTCGCAGACAACGACCCCTTTGCCGGCAGCGAGGCCGTCGGCCTTGACGACGAGGCCACCTGCGGGACGGCTTGCGATGAAGCGGAGCGCCTCTTCTTCGGAGGTGACCCGGGCGAAAGCTGCGGTGGGAACGCCGGCGTCGCACATGAGCTGTTTGGAGAAGGCTTTGGAGGCCTCGAGCATGGCGCCCGCTGCACCGGGTCCGACCGTGAGGATGCCCTGTTCGCGCATCGCATCAGCGACGCCCGCGACGAGCGCCGACTCGGGCCCAATCACGACGAGCCCTACCTGATGCTGCGTCGCCGCTGCGACCAAGGCAGCGACATCGTTGTCACGAATGGCGAGGTTCTCGCACTTGGACTCTCCGGCTGTGCCGGCGTTTCCCGGGGCAACGAGCACCCGTTCGATGCTGCTGCTCTGGGCGAGCTTCCAGGCCAGCGCGTGCTCGCGTCCTCCGCCGCCGATGACCATTACCTTCATTGCAGGCTCCCGTTAGTGTCTGAAGTGGCGGCGGCCGACGAGGACCATCGCGATGCCATGCTCGTTGGCGGCGTCGATGACCTCCTGGTCTCGCTTGCTGCCGCCGGGCTGAATGATGGCGGTCACGCCGCCCGCAGCGGCGACATCGACGCCATCGCGGAAGGGGAAGAAGGCATCACTGGCGAGCGCAAGCGGCTGCTGGCCTGCGGCCTTGGAGATGGCGATACGGACCGACTCGACGCGCGACATCTGGCCTGCGCCGACGCCGGCGGTGGAGGTCGGTCCGCCGACGACAATCGCGTTGGACTTCACATGCTTGCAGACCCGCCAGAGGAAGCGGAGGGCCGTCACCTCGTCGTCTGTGGGCTGGCGGCTGGAGACCACCTCCCACTGCTCGAAGTCGGCATCGACCCGGGGGTCGAGGGTCTGGGCGAGGGTGCCGAAGGCGGTGGTGCGGAGGCGGAGTTGGCTCTGCGGCGTGGTATCGACGGCCAGCAGTCGAAGCGCCTTCTTGGCTCCAAGCGTCTCGAGCGCTTCCGCTGCAAAGCCCGGCGCGATGACGACCTCGAGGAAGAGCTCGGCGAGGCGCTTTGCGAGCGCGGGCGAGACCTCCCGGTTGGAAGCGACGATGCCACCGAAGGCCGAGACGGGGTCTGCGGCGAGGGCGCGGTCGTAGGCCTCTTCGATCGTCGCGCCGCGGCCGACGCCGCAGGGGTTGGTGTGCTTGACGATGACGACGGCGGGTTCGTCGTGCTCGCGCACCGCCTCGAGTGCGGCGTCGGCATCGAGGAGGTTGTTGTAGGAGAGCTCCTTGCCCTGCATGAACCGGGCGCCGCCGAAGGTGGGTGCCGAGGTGGCGCGAAAGAGGGCGGCAGCCTGGTGCGGATTCTCGCCGTAACGGAGGGCCGCCTCCTGCTCGAGCGGGACAAAGAGCCGCTGCGGGATGAGGGCCTCGGGCGCACACTGGGCGCCGAGGTAGGTGGCGATGGCGGAGTCGTAGGCGGCGGTGTGGGCGAAGGCCTCGAGCGCCAGCTCACGCCGCAGCTCGACGCTGTTGGTCCCCTGCTCAATGGCGTCGGCCACGCGGTCGTAGTCGGCCGGCCGGACAACCACCGTCACGTCGCGGAAGTTCTTTGCAGCAGCGCGAAGCATCGCCGGCCCGCCGATGTCGATCTGCTCGATGGCCTCCGGCTCCGTCACCCCAGCCTTCGCGATGGTCTCGGCGAAGGGGTAGAGATTCACAACGACGACATCGACCGGGACGATGCCGTTGTCTGCGAGTTGGAGCCCATGTTGGGCGAGGTCGCGCCGGAAGAGGATGCCACCGTGGACGGCCGGGTGGAGCGTCTTTACGCGGCCGTCGAGGATCTCCGGAAAACCTGTGATCTCAGAGACGTAGGTAACGGGGATTCCCGCAGCCTGTAGCGCCTTGAAGGTGCCGCCGGTGGAGACCAGCTGGTAACCCGCAGCGGCGAGTCGGGCTGCGAGTGGGGCGAGGCCCTGCTTGTCGGAGACCGACAGCAGAGCGCGTGGTTTGACGCGTTCAGTCGAGGGCATGGACCTTCCCAGGTTCGGTGCCAAATCTCTGCGACGGCTAGTCGTCGCCGAGGAGGTCGGTGTATTCGATCTTGAGCTTCTCGAGTCCGAAGACCTCGACCTGACGGATGCGTTCGCGGGTCAGATTGAGGATTTCGCCGACCTCTTCAAGCGTGATGCCACCGCGGTCGGCCACATCGAGCGCACAGGTCTCTTTCATTTCCCACGGCTCGAGGTCGGGGAAGTTGAGTTTGATGGTCCCGGTCTCGGGGTTCACATCGAGGTAGAGGTGGAACTTGCAGGCCACCCAGGGGCAGGGGCGCGGGCCGTTTGCGCACTGTCCGCGGTGCGCTGGGCGTACATGGCTGGATGCGGCGATAATCTCGTCGGTCTCTGCGACCTCATCCTTGGAGAGTCGGCGCGCGTTCAGGGTCTTGGAGCGACGGAGCCCCTTTCGGCCCTGGCGCTTTGCGACCCCTGAGGGCGTGATGCTCTTGCTCTTGTCGGCCATGCGCTTGAACGGGAGGAGGTCGGCTTGCAGGGCTTGGCTACCGATTGCGACGATCTTTTGTCAAGCGTGACAGAAGGAGGCGGCTCAACGAATCGAGGGGTCTTTGCGGCCCAGGTTGTGTCGGGCCTCTACAAAGCGGACGGTGCCGGTTTTGGCGCGCATGACGATGGAGTGAGTCTCGCACACACCGCCCGACTCAAAGCGGACGCCCTTGAGCATATCGCCGCTGGTGACGCCGGTGGCTGCGAAGAGGATGTCGCCATAGGCGAGGTCATTGATGGTGAGGACGCGGTGGACATCCTGGCCGGGCATCATGGTCTGGGCCCGCTCGATCTGCTGGTCGTTCTTGAAGAGGAGCCGTCCCTCCATCTCGCCGCCGAGGCACTGCAGGGCCGCAGCAGCAAGGACGCCTTCGGGGGCGCCGCCGGTGCCGAGGAGGAGGTCGATGCCGGTCTCCTCGTGGCAGGTCGCGATGGCTGCGTGCACATCGCCGTCCTGGATAAGGCGGATGCGGGCGCCCGCGGCGCGGACCTCACGGATGATATCCTCGTGTCGGGTGCGGTCGAGGATGATGACGGTGAGGTCTTCGACCGGCACGCCCTTCTTGGCGGCGAGCTCAATCAGGTTCTGGGTGGGCGACTTGCGCACGCTGATGACGCCGCGGCCAAGCGGGCCGGAGGCGACCTTGTCCATGTAGACATCGGGTGCGTGGAGGAAGCAGCCGCTGGGGCCTGCAGCAAGCACCGCGAGGCCTCCTGCACGACCGTATGCACAGAGGCTGGTGCCTTCGAGCGGGTCGAGGGCAATATCGAGCGCAGGCGCACCTGCGCTGGCGCGCCCGACCCGCTCTCCGATGTAGAGCATGGGGGCCTCGTCGCGCTCGCCCTCGCCGATGACAACGGTGCCGTCGATGTCGAGACCTGAGAAGGCGGTCCGCATGGCGGTCACGGCTGCATCGTCGCTGAGGTCCGCATCGCCGCGCCCCATGGTACGCGCCGCGGCGATGGCTGCAGCTTCGGTAACGCGGATGAACTCAAGCGCCAGATTGCGATCCATGACAAGACCTCTCGGGGCCGAAACAGTCGGCCGTTAGATTGTGAACCGCGCAGCCCACCACCTGTGACTGCAAGGCGGCAGCGGTCTACCGCATGGGCCGCTTTGATTCAATCCGAACCCCACGCTGATGCAGATCGAGGGGGCTCGAGGTTGTTGACAGCCCGCGCGCCATACGGGAGTATTTTTGGGCGTCGGGCAGCGTTCCGGCGGATTCGCTCCGGGAGGGCAGTCTGGAACGTTTCGGCCCCTACGACATCATCAAGCCACTGGCATCCGGAGGCATGGCGACCACCTACCTGGCGCGACCCGCTGGCGCTCCCGTTGGGCAGGAGATCGTCGTCAAGCGCATCCTGGCAGAACTCCGCGACGACCCCGAGCTGCGGGCGCTCTTCGGGGCCGAGGTGGGCGTAGCGCAGCAGCTCGACCACCCCAACATCGTCAAGGCGATGCCCCCGCTTGAGGTGGCCGGCGAGCTGGTGCTGCCGCTCGAGTTTGTCTGGGGCGAAGACCTTCGGGCGCTTGCGGAGCGGGCGCTGGTAACAGGTAGGCCCCTGAGCCCCGGCGAGGTGGTCTTCATCGTTGCAGAGGCCGCGCGCGGCCTTCACCATTTTCACACCCGCCGGAGCGCGGGTGGAGAGCTGCTCGGCCTCGTGCACCGCGATGTGTCGCCGCCCAATCTGATGGTGGACTACACGGGCCGGGTGAAGGTGCTCGACTTCGGGATCGCGCGCGCCGAAGCGGCCTTCATGGAGGTCCGGCCAGGCCAGCTGCCAGGGAAGTTTGGCTACATGTCGCCGGAGCAGGTGGACGGGCTCGAGGTGACGGCCGCCTCGGATCAGTTCGCGCTCGGCGTGCTGTTGTATGAGCTGACCATGATGCGGCGGCTCTTCAAGGCCGATAGCGACATGGCGACGATGCGGCTGGTTTCGCGGGCCAACATCGCCGAGCCGACCACCCTCGTCCCGGGTTTTTCGCCGGCGCTGTCTGCGATCATGATGCGGGCGTTGGCCCGCGAGCCGCGCGACCGGTTCGAGGACTGCGCCGCGCTCGCCGCTGCACTCGAAGCGCTGGATTTGGGTGAGGCGCGGTGCGACGAGGCCCAGCTGGGCCAGGTCATTCGCGGCCTCTTTGCCGACCATATCGCCGAGACGCGGGGGTTGCTGGGAGCGAACTATGCCGGGCCGCTGCCGCTCGACGCGCCTGAGCGGCGGCAGCGGTTTGCCGCAGGGGGACCGAGCCCGCTGCTGGCGGGCGAGGCTGACCGGCTCTCCGGAGAACTCGGCGCCGAGGTGGCGGACCATACGCTCCGCGTCCGTACGGTCGCCTCTGGACTTCGTGGCGCGGCTGTGGGCGGGCGCCGAAGGTGGCTTGTGGCCGGTCTGGCCGCTGGCCTCTGTGTTGTGCTCTGGCTCCTCTTCCGTGCATTCGGCGGCTAGCCGCGCGCGTGTCGCGGGCGGCGAACCAAGAAGTTGGAGAGTTGCGAAGAATGCGCCTATTGTTTGAGCCACAGGGGTTCAGAGAGTGTGTCTCTCCGTCCCGTGGAGTGTCGCGGAGGGGCGGCGCGTCTGGGGGGCAGCGTGAAGCGGATCTCATGCCATAGTCGTATCGTCGGAATTGGGTTGGCTGTCGTCATGCTGGGCGGCTGCACGATGCTGGGCGGTGAGGCGGGAGAAGGTACGCTCGCCGAGCGCTTCAAGCGCCGGAATGAGTCGCCTGAGGCCAGGCGGTTCGGCGCGCAACTGAGCGAGAAGCTCGCCATGGCGGTCGCGCGCGAGGGCTCCGCGAAGCCACCCATCACCCAGCTTGGCGAGAGCTGGGCAGCGGCGCTGCACCTGCCCGCCAAAGAGCTCCTGCTTGGTCTCTACAGCACCAGCGGCGATCGCCCGCTCTTCACCACCGAGGCTGGGATGAACGGGTCAGGAGAGGCGGCCGAC
>JBIIFW010000140.1:0-6711 GCA_044236985.1 Bradymonadia bacterium
GACGACTTCTACGCCGTGCCCGTCTGCGCCGGCGTCTCCGTTGCGGCCTCCGTGAACTTCGTGAACGCCAACGGGAACATCGACCTCGAGCTCCGCAACGCCACCGGCGCCTCGGTCCTCGCCTTCTCCCGCTCCTTCGCCAACAACAGCGAGACCATCAGCTACAATGCCGTGCGCACCGAGACGCTCTTCCTCCGCGCCACCATGGCCTCCTCGCTCGCCTGCGCCTCCTACACCTACAACTTCACCATCAGCGGCAGCTGCCCCTAACCCGGCAACAAATCTTCGCCGCCGCTGCAACATCGGCCGCCAAACGCCGATAACTCCTCCAGACCGCACCATCGGTGCGCAACCAGGAGGAGTTCATGGTGCCGCAGAGGACGAAGTTTCAGAGAGGGAGTGCGCTGCTCGCGCTGCTGCTGGCCGGCTGCGCCGCCGAGTGGGAGGAGCGGTCGGGGGAGGACGACGGGCTCCGCCAGCCGGGACCGATTGCCGAGACCCATGCAATCGTGGATGGCAGCCGCGATCCGCTGGTTGTTCGAGAGGGTGCGCTGCTCCGCATCCGCTGCCTAGCCTTCGATGACGAGGGGCTGGTAGCCTCCTCACAGGGTCTCGTGGCTACGCTGCGGTCGGGCATCGGGCTGGCGCGGGTTCGGCCGGAAGGCTGGCTTGAAATCTACCAGGCGGGCCGCGTCGAAGTTGCCTGCGACGCCCCCAACGCCACCGTCCGCTCCACCCTGCTGATGGTCGAGCCGCGTGTCGAGCAGACGCCTGCCGCGGCGCTCGCGCCGCCGCGTTGACGCTCCCTCCTTCGCCGCGGTAAGGGCCCGCGTCGGCTCTCCGTTGGAGCCACAACGCGGAGTGTCCCATGCATCCCAAAGTCCTGGCCGACGCCTACCTCCGCGGCGAGAACATCACCGCGCTCCTCCGAACGCTCGACGCTTCCGACAGAAATAGCGAGGCGACCATCGAGACCGCCTACGACCTGCAGGCTGGTAGCTACGTGGCGGCACTCTCCGACCCCGCCATCAAGGCCCACAAGGCGGCCTATGGCGCCGCCATCGCCCACGAACTGCTCCAGCTCACCGAGCCCACCAGCCTGCTCGAGGCCGGCGTCGGCGAAGGCACCACACTCTCCTTTGTCCTTCAGGCGCTGCAACTTCCCGACCTGCACGCCCACGGCTTCGACCTCTCCTGGTCGCGCATCGCCACCTGCCGAGACTGGCTCGCCTCGCAGGCCGTTGGTGAGCCTACCCTCGCCGTCGCGAGCCTGCTCCATCTGCCCTACGCCTCCGACGCCTTCGACATCGTCTATACCGCCCACACCATCGAGCCCAACGGTGGCAACGAGGCCGCAGTCCTCCGCGAACTCTATCGCGTCACCTCACGCTATCTCGTCCTGCTCGAGCCCGGCTACGAGCTCGCCTCCGATGAGGCCCGCGCCCGCATGGAGCGGCTCGGCTACTGCCGCGACCTTCCCGGCGTCGCTGCCTCGCTTGGCATGAAGGTGACCCGGCACGAGCTCTTCGCCCACAGCGTCAATCCCCTCAACCCGACCGCCCTCACCATCATCGAGAAGCGGCCCGCCGCACCCCCGGCCACACCCGCCTTTGCCTGCCCCAACTTCGGAGATCCGCTCGTCGCCATCGGCGGCGCCCTCTTCTCGCCCGACAGCCTCCGCGCCTACCCCACCCTTGGCGGTATCCCCTGTCTGCGGCAGCAGGACGCCGTCATTGCCAGCGCCTTCGCCCGCTTCTCCCGCTAGCCTTGGTCAGCAGGCGCCGGAGGCTGGCCCGTACGCCAGCCCGCCAGCGAAGGAAGCGCCCGCCTCGCCTCGGTCAGGAGCGCCGTGCGACGCTCGTCCACCAACTTCGAGGCGCACCAGAGCCGCACTCGGAGCACGGTGGTCGCCTCTTTTAGCTCCTGCACCGAGACCACCGGCCCCTCCTGGCTGGCCGCTTCACCCTCGGCTGCAACGCGGCGCGCGATGGTCATGAGCAGCGTCATCGCGTCGTCAGCCTCGACCGCGTTCGGAACCGTGATGAGCGTGTCGATCCTCCGGAAGGGCTCCGTGGTGAAATTCCGGATCTCTGCGCCCCAGACCTTCGAGTTCGGCAGCGACACATGCACGTTGTCTGCGGTGCGAAGTTCCGTCGACATCAGCTTGATGGCCTTCACCCGCCCCTGCACTCCAGACGCCTCGATCTCGTCGTTCGTCTTGAACGGGCGGAACATCAGCAGCGCCACGCCCGACGCCATGTTGAGGATCATGCTCTGAAGCGCCAGCGTGAGGCCGAGCCCGCTGGCGCTCAGGAAGGCGAGCAGCCCACCCGTGCCCACATCCATGAGTGCCAGGCCGATGCCGATGCTCAGGATGATGGCCACGACACGGGTCATCTGCCGCGCGAAGGGCGCCAGCTCATGGTCGATCTCGGTCGAGCGGAGAACCGCGGCGCGAACCAAGTTAGCGATGCGGCCCGACTGCCAGATGCCGATCAGGAGGACTGCCAGCCCGACCGCGGTCGAGAGGTGAGGAAGCCCGCCGCCACCCCAAACTGAATCTGCCAACATCATGACCCATTCCCCGAAAAGACGCGCGGGTTGACACCCCGCCGCGCATGGGTGACCATGTAGGGGAAGCGACCCGAGCGTGGCAAATGGCATGTGAGCTTCTTCTCGTGCTCGGGCCCCTCTTTAGACGGAGCGTGCGATGCGAATCCTCAACTTGTCCTCACTCCTCCTGCTGATCTTGCTTGCGGCCTGCACCTCCGACACGCCGGCAGGCACAGTCTCCGCGGGTGGCGCCGACACCGCGACGACCGACAGCGGCAGCGCGGATACTTCAGCGGAGGATACCGCCGTTGCGGACACGGGCGCGACCGATACGGCCGGCGCCGACACGATCGCCGACACCTTAGACGAAGAGGTCACCGGCGACCCGATCGGCACGCCCTGCACCGACGATAGCAGCTGTGCCAGCCGCGACTGCTACATCGCCGATCCCCAGCTCACCGAAGGCCTCTGCTCCCAGCTCTGCGGCACCGACGCCGACTGCCCCGCCGATTGGGAGTGCCTCTCAGAGGCCGGCACCACCGACGCCCAGCGGAGCTGTGTCCCCACCAACTACTGCTACGATCTGGATGGCGACAACTTCGGCATCGGGGCAGGCTGCACCGGCCTCGACTGCGACGACTTCAACATCGCGACCAACCCGCAGGGCGCGGAAATCTGCGACGGCGTCGACAACGACTGCGATGAACAGGTGGACGACTCGCCCGTTGGGCTCGGCGTTGCCTGCGATAGCGGCTTCTCTGGCGTCTGCGCCGCCGGCATCCTCGCCTGCGCCGGCGGCTCGCCCGTCTGCAACCCCACCCAGGCTCCCTCTGCCGAACTCTGCGATACCATCGACAACGACTGCGATGGACTTATCGACCAGACCGCCGAAGGCGCGCCCATCGCTCGCCCCTGCTACGAGGGCCCTGCCGGCACCGAGGGCGTCGGCCTCTGCACAGGCGGACAGCAGTTCTGCGCCGACGGGACCTTCGGCCTCTGCGAAAACGACCTGCTCCCAACCACGGAGCTCTGCGACGGCCTCGACAATGACTGCGACGGTGTGACCGACAATGGCGACCCTGGCGCCGGCGTGGTCTGCAGCACCGGCCTGCCCGGCCTCTGCGGCGCAGGCGTCACCGCCTGTGTGGACGGCGCGGTCACCTGCCTCGCCAACATCGGAAGCACCGACGAGGAGTGCGATGGCCGCGACAACGACTGCGACGGCCTCGTTGACGAAGACGCCGACGACTTTGCCCTCACCACCGCCTGCTACGGCGGCCCCGATGGAACTGCCGGGCTCGGCATCTGCGCCGAGGGCTTCGCCACCTGCCGCCGCGGCGTCTACGGCGCCTGCCAAGACCAGATCATCCCGGCCACGGGCGAGAGCTGCGATCTGCTCGACAACGACTGCGACGGCCTGGTCGACGAAGACAACCCGGGTGGCGGCCGCATCTGCAACACCGGCCTGCTCGGTGAGTGCGCTCTCGGCGAGACCAGCTGCCTCGAGGGGACCATTGCCTGCCTCCCCAACCTCGCTGCCTCCGAAGAGGTCTGTGACGGCCGCGACAACGACTGCGACGGCCAGATCGACGAAGACGACACCGGCGCAACCCTCCAGCGCGGCTGCTATGCGGGCCCCGACGGCACCGTGGGCGTCGGCGAGTGCCGCTCCGGTGTGCAGCTCTGCGTGGGCGGCAGCTTCGGCGGCTGCGCCGGGCAGGTGCTCCCCACCACCGAGACCTGCAACGAGCGCGACGACAACTGCGACGGCACGCAGGACGAGGGGCTCGGCGTCACCCTCTACGCCGACGCCGACGCCGACGGCTACGGCGACCCGAACGTCAGCCGCGTCGCCTGCACCGCCAGCGCGGGCTGGGTCATCGACAACCGCGACTGCTACGACGGAAACTTCAACGCCAACCCGGCCCAGACGGGCTACTTCACCGCCAACCGCGGCGACGGCAGCTTCGACTACAACTGCAACGGCGCTGGCGACCGCCAGTTCACCGCCATCGCCAGCTCCTCCTGCGGGCTCGTCTGCAACTTCACCGAAGGGTGGAGAAACTCCGTGCCGGCCTGCGGCGCAGGCCAGGACTGGCTCACACAGTGCACGGGCGGCCTCTTCATCATCTGCCCGACCACCTACGAGTCGCGGCCCCAACGCTGCCGGTAACCCGTGAGGCGCGCGCCCTCCGCGCCGCTTCGCAATCTGATTGACCTTCAACTGTCGCCACAATACCACGCGGGCGGTCAGCTAAGGTCGCGTGTAGCCGTTTTTGGCCTCCGCAGCCGCCTCGCCGTCTGGGAGTCGCCATGAAGTTGTCTCGCCGCCTGCTCATCTGGTTCTTCTGCGCCCTCATGGGCGCGTTGACTGTCTCGGCGGTCGGCTATGCGACCAGCGTGGAGGGCTCCGGCTCGGGCTCGGGCGCCGCTGCAGCGGCCGCACCTACCGCGGAGGCTGCTGCCCCCGCGACGGCTGACGGCGCTGCCCCGGCCGCTGCCCCCGCGGCCATCAAGCAGACCAGCCTCGCCGACATGAAGGCCAAGGGCTCGCCCACCACCCTCGCGCAGCGGCTCCAGTCCTTCATCGGCATCTTCGGCCTGCTCGCCATCGCCTATCTGCTCTCGAACAACCGCAAGGCCATCCAGTGGAGGCTCGTCGGCTGGGGCATCGCGCTGCAGCTCTCCTTTGCTGTGATCGTGCTGGCGACCGCGCCGGGCAAGTGGTTCTTCTCTAAGATGAACGACATGATCGTCGCGCTGCTTGGCTTCACAGAGCAGGGCGCCAGCTTCGTCTTCGGCAACCTCACCAAGTTCACCGTACCCGTCGCAGGCGAGGGCGTTGCCGCCGGCACCGTGGCGCAGACCGGCGCCTTCATCGCCTTCTCGGTCCTGCCGACCATCATCTTCTTCTCCGCCCTCATGACCGTCCTCTACCACCTCGGCGTCATGCAGAAGGTGGTCGATGTCTTCAGCAAGGTCATGCAGCGCACCATGAAGACCTCCGGCTCCGAGACCCTCGCCGCCGCCGCCAACATCTTCCTCGGCCAGACCGAAGCTCCGCTCTGCGTGAAGCCCTACGTGGCCACCATGACCCGCTCGGAGCTCATGGCCGTCATGGTCGGTGGCTTCGCCAACACCGCCGGCGGCGTGCTCGCCGCCTACGTCGGCATGCTCCAGGGCTACTTCCCCGACATCGCCGGCCACCTCATCTCGGTCAGCGTCATGAGCGCCCCGGCGTCGCTCGTCATCGCCAAGATGATGTTCCCCGAGACCGAACCGTCGCAGACCAGCGGCGAGCTCACGATGAAGGTCGAGAAGATCGACGCCAACCTCATCGACGCCGCCGCACGCGGCGCCAGCGAGGGACTTGGCCTTGCGCTCAACGTGGGCGCCATGCTGATCGCCTTCATCGCCCTCATCGCCATGGTGAATGCCGGCGTCGGCGCCTTCGCCGGCCTCTTCGGTCATGGCGACATCAACCTTCAGACTCTCTTCGGCTACCTCTTCTGGCCCATCTCCTGGCTCATGGGCATCGAACCGGCCGATTGCGCCAAGGCCGGCGAGCTGCTCGGAACCAAGACGGTGGTCAATGAGTTCGTGGCCTACCTCGACCTGAGCAGCATCCTGCAGAACGACCCTGATAGCATCACCGACCGCACCAAGATCATCGTCACCTACGCCCTGTGCGGCTTTGCCAACTTCAGCTCCATCGCCATCCAGATTGGCGGCATCGCCGGTCTTGCGCCGGAGCGTCGCGGCGACCTTGCCCGTCTGGGCCTCAAGGCCATGGTGGGCGGCAGCATCGCCACCTTCGTCTGCGCCGCCATTGCCGGCCTGCTGATCTGATCGCCTGATCGCGCTGCATGACTCGGCAGGGCGCAGCCGCCTACCGGTGAAACAGCCTCCCGGGCGCCTGCGCCCCGCGTCGCCGCTCCGTCGTAACGCCTTCGTGGAAGGCTCGGGTTAGGCGCCCGCCTGCTGCCGCCTGGCTGCCGCATCGGCGCCCTCGCCGGCCTGTCTGCGGATGTTGTGCGCCCCTGCGCCTTGCAGGTGCTGGCTGCCGTTCGGGTCGGCGCACGGAGGGATAAGAGGCGTGGGCCTGTTCTCCAGGAGCGGAACCTCCAGTCTTCGCACTCGCCCCGCGTGCGCCGCGGG
>JBIIFW010000142.1:0-6583 GCA_044236985.1 Bradymonadia bacterium
CGCGCCCGGCTGAATGCCGCCACCGCTGCTGCCGACCAGAGCGCCGTCCTCAGCGACTGGAATGAACTCCGCAGCGGGATCGACACCTGGGCCTCGCTCGTGCAGGTCCGTTACAATCAGGACACCACCAACGCCGATTTCAAGGCCGCCCGTGAGGCCGCAGACGAGATGGCGCCCGCGCTCACCGAGCAGGAGGTCTCCCTCAAGCGCCTGCTCCTTGAGAGCCCCTTCCGCGCCGAGCTGGAAGCCACCTACGGCCCGCAGGCCTTCGCGCTCTGGAAGAGCGCCCTCGCCTCCTTCGAGCCCGCCATCGCAGACGACCTGGTCGCCGAGAGCCGCCTCGATGCCGAGTACACCGAGCTCACAGGCGGAGCTCGCTTCCCCTTCCGCGACCTGACGCTCAACCTCTCGAGCATCGCCAAGTATGCGTCGAGCCCCGACCGCGACACCCGCCACGAGGCCCAGGCCGCCAAGTGGGCCTGGTTCGAGGCCAACGGCGCCGCCCTCGACGACATCTACGACCGCCAGGTCAAGCTCCGTACGAAGATGGCCCGCACCCTGGGCTACGAAAACTACATCGGCCTCGGCTACGCCCGCATGGCCCGCGTCGACTACACCGCCGCCGACGTGGAGCGCTACCGCAAGGAGGTGCGCGAGAAGGTCGTCCCGCTCGCCACCCGCATCCGTGCAGAGCAGGCCAAGCGCCTCGGCCTCGACTCCCTCCACCTCTGGGACGAGCCCCTGCAGGACCTCGGCGGCAACCCCGCGCCCAAGGGCGACCGCGCCTGGATGGTCGAGCGGGCGCAGGAGATGTTCGATGGCATGCACCCCGAAATCGCCAGCCTCTTCCGCGAGATGAACGAGCGTGAGCTGCTCGACCTCGACACCCGCGACGGCAAGTCGCCCGGCGGCTTCTGCACCAGCCTGCCCGACCACGGCGTGCCCTTCATCTTCGCCAACTTCACCGGCACCAAGCACGACTCCGAGGTCTTCACCCACGAGATGGGCCACGCCTTCCAGACCTGGTCGAGCCGCAACCAGCCGCTCATCGACTACCACTGGCCCACCTACGAGGGCGCCGAGATTCACTCGATGAGCCTCGAGTTCCTCGCCATGCCCTTCATCGAGAAGTTCTTCGGCGAAGATGCGGCCCGGTTCGACCGGGTCCACCTCGTCGAGTCCATCCTCTTCATCCCCTACGGCGTCGCCGTCGACCACTTCCAACACCTGGTCTACGAGAACCCCGAGGCAACCCCGGAAGAGCGCCACGCCATGTGGCGCAAGATGGAGGAGACCTACCTCCCGTGGCGCCAGCACGGCGACCTTGGCTACACCGCAAAGGGTGGCCTGTGGCAGGCCCAGCGACACATCTACCTCTCGCCTTTCTACTACATCGACTACACCCTCGCGCAGTGCTGCGCACTCCAGTTCTGGGTGAAGAGCAAGCAGGACTACGCCAAGTCCCTCGAGGACTACGTTGCCCTCTGCAAGCGGGGCGGCTCGCTCCCCTTCCAGTCGCTGGCGCGCTCGGCCGGCCTCATCTCGCCCTTCGATGCGGGCTGCCTCTCCGATGTGACCCAAGAGGCGGCAACCGTCCTCGGCCTCTAACCGTCTGTAGCGAGCGAACCCATGGCTCTCCCCTCCCTGAAGAACCTCGACTTCACCTCCAGCGCCGGGTTCAAGACCGCCTGGGACACGCTCACCCGCGTGCCCGCCGGCAACAAGATCTTCTCTGCGCTGCTCGGCCAGGCTGCACCCTACACCGGCTCCATCGGCGCCGAGGTACTGGAGATTCGCCACGGCTACGCCAAGGTGCAGCTCAAAGACCGGCGCGCAGTCCGCAACCACCTCGACTCCATCCACGCCATCGCGCTGATGAACCTGGCCGAGGTCGCGAGCGGCGTCGCCATGATGTACGGCATCCCTGCCGACGCCCGTGGCATCCTCGCCAAGCTCTCCATCGAGTACAAGAAGAAGGCCCGCGGCACCCTCATCGCTGAATGCTCTCCGGAGATCCCGGCGACCAGCGAGCGCACCGAGTATGCGCTCACGGTCGATATCAAGGACGAGGCCGGCGACATCGTCGCCACCGCCATCGCCACCTGGCTCATCGGTCCGCGCACCAAGTAACAGCGCGGGACGAGGCGGCTACCAGGTCGCCGCCATCATGAGGCCCGGATAGCTCTGCTTGCCATCGTGGAAGACGGTCGGCACCACGGAGGCCACACCCCTGCTGGGCAGCCCGAGCGAGGCGCTCTCGTTGTCGCGGGTAAGGTAGGCCGCTGCGGCGAGGCCGGCGATACCGCTGCCGAGCTCGATGGCTGCGACCGTGCGGCCACTCATCGACTCTATCCCGAGCGCCACCACCGCGCCGCCTGCAAGCAGGCCGGCGAGGCCGCCGAGGTTGATGAGGGTCATGCGGCCGCTGGTGATGTCCCACTTGTGGGCAAGCGCGACGCCGGCACCCGTCGAGGCCACCGTCGCGCCGAGCAGCACCGTCGGGAAGTCCAGGTCCTCGAAGTTCTTGCCGAGCACGACGACCGTTCCGAGCAGCGTGCTGATAACGCCAATGACCGCCGCGGAGTTCACAAGCGAGACGTCACCCAGCTTCATGTTCGGGTAGTCCATTGCCAGCTTGGTGCCGACCGCGGCGCCAACGAGCGAGCCGAGCGCCATCGATCCGTTGAAGTTCCCGGTGTCCTGGGCGAAGGCAAGGAGCCCCTCGGCCGTCAGCACGTAGCCGAAGATGATGCCGGTCGAGAGCAGCCGTGCCTGCGCCTCGGAGATGGTCTTGTCTTCGGTGGCGAGGATGGAGCCCGCGAGGCCGGCGCCGAGGCCGCCAACGATGATGAGGGGAACGATGCTGCCATCGGCGTTGATAGCGTTGGCGAGCTGCCCGCCGAGGCCAGCACCGTAGAGGGAGGCTGTCGTGACGACCTCCACGCGGCCCGGCTGCCGGGTGATCTTGGCCTCTTTGTTGTCGCTCAGCTCGGGCTCGGTGAGGCGTGCAAGCGCGGCCGCCATCTGGGCGCGCTGATCAACGGGGTAGAGGCGCCGAAACTCACCGGCCAGCTCCCGCACGCCCGCAAAGTCGGCCGTGCCGAGCAGCCGCCCGATCTCGGTCCAGCAGCCGTCGGCACCGGAGACCTCGCAACCCGCCGGCTCCGCAGTCGGCGGAATCGCAGGTGTGACCTCCCCTGCCGACGCCGAGCCGCTCCCCAACAGGAGGCCCGCGCCAAGAACCAATGCCTTCACGAAACGCTGCAGCTGCATACTCATCGTCGCTCCTCCTTGCCGAAAACACGGGCCGTGCAACCATCTGAACAGAGAACGGCGGCGAGCGCCACTTATGCATCGGGTTCGACTCCGCACCGTTGCCAAGAGAGGAGCGGCTGCGAGCGGACGATCGCACTCGCATCCTCCCTCGGATTGTGCGAGGAAGCCCGCCGTCAACCGTTTGGTTGCCTCCGGAGCTTTCTCATGAGCCAGAACGTCGGCGCCCCCAGCGACAACACCCTCTTCACGCGGGCCGAGCAGTGGTTGCTCCTCATCGTCGGCGCCGTTCAGTTCGTGAACATCCTCGACTTCATGATGGTCATGCCCCTGGGGCCCGATTTCGCGAAGGCGCTCGACATCCCGAGCGCCCACCTTGGACAGATCGCGGCCTCTTACGGCATCGCCGCCGCTGTCTCGGGATTTGCGGCCGCCACCTTCCTAGACCGCTTCGACCGCCGCAAGGCGCTCGCCGTCGCCATGCTCGGCCTGGTCATCGGCACGGCTGCAGGCGGCTTCGCCTGGGACCTCCATTCACTCATCGGGGCGCGCGTCATCGCCGGCGCCTTCGGTGGCCCGGCCACCGCACTCTCCATCTCCATCGTCTCCGACGCCATCCCCGTCTCGCGCCGCGGCAAGGCGATGGGCCGCGTAGCGAGCGCCTTCGCGGTGGCCTCCATCGCCGGCGTCCCCTTCAGCCTCTCCATCGCCTCGCACTACGGTTGGCGCGCACCCTTCTTCTTCGTCGCGGGCCTGGGTCTCATCGTGACCGCCGTGGCGCTCAGCCGCATGAAGCCCATGACGGCCCACCTCACCACCGAGGCCAAGACAGGGCGCCGCGTTACCATTCTCGACATCGTGGGCCGGTATGAGAGCCGCATCTCGCTCTCCGGATCGCTGCTCGTGCTTGCGGGCAACTTCGCGCTCATCCCCAACATCTCGAGCTATGTGCAGTTCAACCTCGGCTACCCGCGCGCCGAGCTCGACCGGCTCTACATGGTGGGCGGCGTGGCCAGTTTCATCACCCTCTTCTTCGTCGGAAAGTGGGTCGACAAGTATGGCGCGCCCCGCATCGCCTGGATCGGCGCGCTGCTCTACACCGTCATCGTCGTGCTCGGCTTCGTGCATCCGATCGCGGCTGTGCCGGTGCTGGCCATCTTTCCCATGTTCATGGTGGCGAGCTCCTTTCGGATGATCGCCCTCAACACACTGGCGAGCCGCGTCCCTGCGGCACCCGAGCGGGCCCGGTTCCAGTCTGCGCAGTCGGCGATTCAGCAGGTTGGGTCGTCGGCCGGAGCCTTGGCTGCGTCGGCCTACCTGACCGAGAACCCCGCGACCCATGCCCTCATCGGCATCCGCGAGATCGCCTTCATCTCGCTCTTCATCAACCTCGTCATCCCCTTCATCGTGATGGCGCTGGCCCGTGCGCTAGCAGCGCGAGAGCGCATGACCGCCGGCTACCCCGCCATCGGCTAGGGCAGCAGCTCCGGCGTGGGGAGTGGCTCGTTCGGGCGGCCGAACAGAGCCAGCACCACGTTCTGCGCCGGGAGCGAGAGACGGCCGCCAATCGGCGGTATCGACACCGGAACGAAGCGGGTTTCTGACCAAGTCACCCAGCGCAGCGACGGGTCTTCGAGCGGGCGGTCGAAGGCAAACCGCACCTCGCGCGGGCGCCCGTCGGAGAGCACCGTCAGCACCTCGGCGGTCATCCCGTCGAGCAGCACCTTGTCGCCCGGCGCGAAGGGCTTTGCCAGCGATCGCAGCATGCGCTCTGGCTCGGTCGGGAGGAAGCCGCCGGCGGCGCGGAGACGCAGCGAGGCGGAGCCATCGCGCACCAGCTCCACCGCGCCGGGACCGGTGTAGAGCGACCGCATCGAGCGGGCTGTGGGTTGACCGAGCGAGGCGCGAATCATCGGCACATAGACCATCAGCGGATCGAAGGCGGTCTGCAGCGAGTAGACCCGCAACGCCGTCACGCCCGGGCCCACGGGGAGCGAGCGATCCGCCCGCGCCATCGCCCCCTCGATGGTGGTCATCGACCGCGCGCGGAGGGCCAGCAGAGGCGGCGCCAGCAACAGATGGCTCACCGCAAAGGCCACAAAGACCAGCTGCGCGGTTCGGCGCCGCCAGGCCGACGGCTGCGCGGCACGCCAGCCCATGGTCCAGCTCTCGCACAGCAGCAGGGCTACCACGAGCGCGCCACCCCAACCTGCATTCACCAAGAGCCGATCCTGCGGCATCGTTGCGGCGATCGGCACCAGCGCCAAGAGCAACCCAACGAGCCCAACGCGAACTGCCGCATCACGCCGCCAGCAGCGTACTGCAAGCCAGACGATCGGCGCGCTCCAGACGAGCAGGAAGAGCGCATACCAGGGCCGGTGCTCCGGCAGCACCATCGCCCAAAAATCGGACCAGAAGAAGGGGCCGATCTGTGCGAGCAGCAGCACCCCCATGTTGGTCAGCAGATGCGACGCAACGGGCAGCAGCCCCTGCGAGAGAGAGAGATAGACATCGGAGCCCGCCGCGCCCCAGCCGAAACCGGCATAGAGCCCGGCCCAGACCAGCCCCACCGCAGCGAAGGGCCAGAGCGCGAGGAGCCGGCGGCGGCGCTCCGATGGGTCGCTGAAGAGCGCGTGGGCGAAGAGGTAGCCGCCGACCGCCACGGCCGCTTCGCCGGCCAGCAGTGCGAGGGCAAAGGCCAGCAGCGCGAGCCATCGATCGCGCCTGCCACCACGGGCTAGCCACCGTGCCTGCAGGCCGAGCGAGGCAAAGCCGAAGGTCGCGACCACGAAGGCGCCGCGGTTGGCGATCCAGCCCACGGCCGGCCCCCGCGCATCGTCGAGCGCAAACAGCGCAAAGGCCAGCAGCGCCAGCGGCGCCGGCGCGACCTGCCGAAAGGCGAAGGCTGCTGCGGCCAGACTTGCTGCAAACCAGAGCAGGCTGTGGCCATGCGCCAGCACCGGGTTCTCGGGCCAGAGCAGCGCATCCAGCGAGTGGGTGAGCGAAGCGAGCGGCCGCAAGAAGTGGAGCCGCACCTCCGGGTCGGACCACCAGGGGTAGATGCCCTGGTCCATCAGCCGCTGTGCATCGGCAGGGTTGCCGGAGGCGAAGCCGAAGAGATCGAGCGGGCCGCCGTGAAGCCCCGCGATCGGCTCACCGATACCGAGCAGCGTGCGGTGGATATGGTCGTCGAGCGAGTAGCCGACGGTGAGGCTGGTGGAGGCCAGCAGCAGGGCAACCAGACCCACGAGCAGGAACCAACGCGCCGAGACGCGCGACGCAAACGCACTCGGTTTGCGGCCGATTCCGG
>JBIIFW010000143.1:0-6557 GCA_044236985.1 Bradymonadia bacterium
GCCAGTACGCGGTCTATCGGATCCCATTCAAGGTGCTGGTGGACCGCGAAGGTGTGGTTCGTCGCGTCTACACGGGCGGCACCGATCCGGACGAGCTTCGCGCCGACATCGAGGCCGTGCTCGGCAGCAAGGGCTAGTCGCTCACGGGGTGGCGCGGACCTTGGAGAGCGCCTGGAGCCGGCCATTGGGCAGCGCTTCGAAGCCGCTCCAGCGCCGGTTGTGGACGACGATGTTGTCTTCGTTCCAGAGGAAGGCGTAGGGCAGCTCGGCTACCAGCCGCTGCTGCAAGGCGGCGTAGGCGCTGCGGCGGGCGTCGGCGGTCTGTGTGGCCTCAGCTGCCTCGATGAGCCTGTCGGTCTCGGGGTCGACGAAGCGTCCACGGTTCGCGCCGGACCAGCCGTTGTCCTCTGTGGGGATCGAGGCGGAGTGGAAGACCCAGCGGAAGATGCCGGCCTCCTGCACCGAGGGCCACTGCAGGGTGGCGAGCTCGAAGTTGCCCCGCTTGAGGTCGTCGAAGAAGGTGCCCCACTCGAGGCTCTGCACCTCGGTACATAGGCCGACGCGTGAAAGGTCGGCAGCGATGAGCGTTGCGATGCTCCGTCGGAGCTTGTTGGTCGAGGTCTTGATGGTGAGCTGGGCCCGGCAGCCGTCAGCGGCCTTTGGGAGTGCCGCATCATCGAGCAGCCTTGAGGCCTGCGCAGGGTCGAAGGTGAGTGGTCGGAGCGACGGGTCGTGGAGCGCGTTTCGCGGCGGTAGAAAGCCGTCTGCGACCTTGGCCGTGCCTGCGAGACGAGTGTCGATGATGCCCTGGCGGTTGATGGCAAGGCTGATGGCCTGGCGCACGCGGCGATCGCCGAGCGTGCGATGCTGCGTAGCGATGGCCATGTAGGTCAGTTTGAAGGAGTCGGACTGTTGGACAGCGAGCGAATCGTAGCCGCGAACGACGCTGAGCAGGTTGGGCGGGACGGCGTTCTGCACGAGGTCGACGCGGCCGGTAGCGAGCGCAAAGAGCCGGGCGTTGTCGTCCACCATGGGCTTGAACCAGAGCTCGGCTGGCTGGCCTGGGCGGGGTACCACGGGCGCGAAGACGATGGTGCCGTCGCGCTCTTTCCGGGCGAGACGCCAGTCTCCTGCGCCGATGGCGGCCTCCGCCTTGTCTGCACCCGGGGAGCGGAGCCAGGCGGCGGGAAGTATTCCCATTTCGAGGTCGTAGCGGAGCGAAGGTTTGGCGGGCCGGGCCGTGAGACGCAGGCTGCGTGGGCCGAGCAGCTCGGTGGAGATGGTGCTGAAGAGGGCCCGATAGGGGCTTGGCGAGGCGGGGTCTGCCATGGAGGCGTAGGTCGCAGCGACATCGGCGGCCAGCACGGGGCTGCCGTCCGAGAAGCGGGCGTCGGTCCGGAGTTCGATGCGGAGGCTGCCAGAGCCCTCGTCGTCGATGCTGGCGGCGAGGTCGAGCTCGGTCTCGCCAGACGGCGTGTCGTTTGTGGTGAGGCCCGGAAAGAGGAGCCGCGAGAGTTTGCCATCGTAGTCGCTGGCGGCGAAGCGGGGGTCGATGTTTTTGGGCGCCGCTTCGAGGGCCACAACGAGGCGCTCGCGTGGACCTTCAGCGCAGCCGCCGGTCAGCAGAGAGAGGAGGAGCGCAACGCGAAGTCTCATTGTCCGGCGAGGAGCCGGCGCGCATCGGCCGCCACTGCGCCTACCTCGCTCCGGGCTGCGCGCTGCAGCAGCGGCGTGGCATCGGCCCGACGAGCGGCGGCACGGAGGGCACCGGCGCCGAGCGCGGCCCCATCGCAGAGGCGGGCATCTGGGCCGCAGGAGGCGAGGACTGCCTCGAAGCCGCGGAGCGAAGAGGAGGAGGCTGCGCTGCGGAGCTGGGACCAGCCCGCTGCGCCCGACCCGCCAGCCTGAAGGAGGGTGTCGAGCGCCGCCCGCGTTGCCTGATCGAGGGCCGGCGGGGCTGACTGCGAGCCGGCGACAGCAGCAGGCGCGGAGGGCGCGGAGACAGCAGCGCGGGACTCGCGAACTGCCGCTCGACCTGCGGGAGCGGCGGCGCGGACTGCGGGGGCCGCAGCCTCGTCCGTATCCGGAGCAGCAGTAATGCCGGCAACGCGGTCGGCTCCTGCACCCGCTTCGCCGCCCAGCGCATCCTCCATCGCAATCTCCTCGCGGAGACGGGGGGCGCGGGAGGCTGCCGATGCAGCCATCCTCGGTGCCTCATCGCCCTCTTTCGACGCCTCAGCCTTTGCCTTCGAAGAGGGCGCTTGTTCCGCCGCGCGGAGCGGCGCTGCGGGAGATGCGATGCCCTCCTCGGCGCGCGGGGCCGGCTTCTCGTCGACCGCGGCGACCTCTGCTGCCGGTCTCGGACGCTCCGCCGCGCCCTCTTCCTGCGAGACCGCGCGGGCAGAAGCCTCAGCGTTCGGCAAAGGTGGGCTCTCAGCGGCCGGTGCCGGCTCGACCTGCGCCACCTCGGCAGCCTCGGGCGGTGCGGCGCGCGTAGGCTCGGGCAGTGTGCCGACCTTCCAGACGACGACCGCCAGCGCGACGGCGAAGGCGGCCCAGAACCAGCGCCCGATCGGCCTGCTTGGCGCAGCCTCGACGCGGCTCTCCGCGCCAGGGAGGTGGGCCGCAGCATAGGCGAGCACCCGGGCCTGCGCGTCGGCCGAGAGCACCAAGCCCTCGGGCCGGAGCAGGCTCCAGGCCTGCTGCAGCTGCGACCAGGCCGCGGAGCACTCGGTGCATTCCGCGAGATGGGCAGCGAGGTCACCCGTCGGCTGGGTCTCCGCATCGAGGCAGTCGGCCAGCGCATCCTGGCAGCTTGTGCAGTCGAACTTGGTCATGGAGCCACCGGGGCGCGCAAGCAGGCGCAGCGCATAGAACGGCCGCGCGGCAGAATGGGTCTAGGCGTGCGTTGCATTGGCCGCATCAGCCACCCCTCTCGCCAGCGCCAGGGGCATCGAACGAAAAGCCGGCGTAGTCGCCGAAGGTCTCCCGCAGACGACGGCAGGCGTATCGGAAGCGCGCCTTGATGGTATCCTCGTTCGCGCTCAGGATGGAGGCGATTTCGGGGAAGCGGAGCTCCGCGACGACCCGCAGTTCGAAAACTTCGCGCTGCTCTGCCGGCATCTCTGCCAGCGCCGTCGCCAGCCGCGCGTTGAACTCGGCTCGGACGGGGAGCTGATCGGCAGGCAGGTGGGAGGTATCGGCGAAGAGGTCGATGCGCCGGAGGTTGCCCGATTCGCCGATCGGCTCGTCGAGCGAGTCGACCCTTCCCTTCTCCGCCCGACGCGACTCGTCGATGCAGAGGTTACGTGCCATGGTGAAGAGCCAGGTCCGAAACTTGGCGCGAGGCTCGTAGTTCGGTGCCATGCGCACCACGCGGAAGAAGACCTCTTGGGTAAGCTCTTCGGACTTGGCTGCAGAGCGGGTGCTCCGGAGCATGAAGCGGAGAACAGAGCCCTGATGGCGCGCGAAGAGCTGGTTGAAAGCCCCTTCGTTCCCGGCCTTGTAGGCAAGCATCAACTCTTCATCTGACGGCTCGGATGCGAGCGCCGCCGCCGCTGCCAGGAGCAGCGATACGAGGAGCGCGGCGATCACCCGCGTCCTACTTGCCGCCGGTGCGGGTTTTGATGGCGGTGACGCTCTCGGCGAGGAGGGCGCCGAACTTCATGCCGCCCCAGGCCGGGATCACGGTCTCGGCGTTGGCGCCGCTCTTGGCGGCCTCAAGCTTGGCGATGGTGTTGGCATCGCCAAGTCCCTGCAGGCAGCGCACCGAGAGAGCGGCTGCATGGATGTTGGCGTCGCCGATGTGGGCCTCGAAGACGCGGCGGGCGTTGTCGCCCATATCGACGAGCTTGGAGAGGCTGCAGACCGACTTTCCGGCCTCCGAAAAGCCATTCGGGACGATGCCGCGGTCCCAGGCGCCATATTCGCCCGAGACGGGCAGATTGGAGAGCGCAAGTTCAAGACCCTCGGAGCTCTTTGCCTCGACCAGCTTCTGGAAGGCGGCCCAGCGCGAGACAGACTCTTTGCGGAGCATGTTTGTATAGCTGGCAATAAGCGAGTCGTTGACCACCATGCCCTTGAGCATGTCCATCATGACATTTGCGAAGGTGGGGTCTGTCTTGGGGTCGCCGCCGCGTGCGACGAGCCAGGCCTGGAGCGCGGGCGACTCTTTGAAGGCCGAGAGGTCATCGAGGAAGTCGACGCGGAGCTGAGGGTCGTTGGGGATGTCGGCGCGGTCCCAAACGGGCAGCAGGGCTGCAGCGATGGTGTCAGCCTTGGGGAGCCAGGCGGTGCGCCGAAGTTGGGTCTGCAGGCCGCGGACCTGGGCAAAGGTGAGCTCCTTGCTCTCCAGAACCTTGATGATGATCGGCGAGACCTTCTCGGCGCCGAGAATGCCTGCGATGTCGCGGAAGGCAACAGTGCCGACCTCAGCCTCCGGTTTCCAGGAGTTCGCAACCCACTCGAGGAGGAGCAGGTCGATTGCCTCCTTTGTGGGCGCATCGGTCACGGCGATGCGGATCTGATAGAGGAGGTCTCGCGCCTTGATGCGCTTGGGGCCCTCCTTGTCGAGGAGTTCCGCCTTGATGCGGGGCAGCGCGTCGCTGATGGTGCGGCTCCGAGTCGCGTCAGGCATCTCCTTGAGGAATCCGCCGCCCATCAGCATCGCTGCCGAGTAATCGGCCTGATCAAAGAGGTGGAAGAGCGCGATCTTGCGGAGTTCGTCGTTCGACTTGGGGTCGAGCAGAACCGTCTTGTAGAGATCTTCCGAGTTCTCGGTGTTGGCCCACTTTTCCAGCTTGCTCGGCGTGGTCTGGCAACCGGTCGAGAGCAGGGTCAGAGCGAAGAGACAGGGCAGGCCAAGAAGGAGAGGAGAGCGCATTCGGTTGCTCGCGTGCAGAGGGGGTGGCGCGCCCCTCTAAAACGAGGGGGCAGGACGGTCAACGATTCGTCGCGGCAGCGCCGATTCGTGCATAAGCCGGCCGCTCCGGTGGGGCGCGGCGAAGTTGACCCACCGGGCTCGTGTGCTAGTCGGGCAGCATGGGCAAGACCATCGCAATCGCCAACCAGAAGGGCGGGGTCGGCAAGACGACTACCGCGGTCAACCTCGGAGCCTGCCTCGCAGCCCTCCACTTTCGCACGCTGCTGGTCGACTTCGACCCGCAGGGCAACGCGAGTTCGGGCGTGGGTTGCGAGCGTGATGCCGTAGAGCACTCGGTCTACGATGTGCTCGCGGGGCGTGTTTCGGCGCGCGGCGCGATCGTCGGCACGACGGTGCCGATGCTCGACCTGATCGCCGCCAAGACCGACCTGGCCGCGGCCGAGATCGAGCTCGTTGGCGAAGACAACCGGGAGCATATCCTGCGGGAGTCGCTCGCCGATGTGGTGGATGACTACGACTTCATCGTGCTCGACTGCCCTCCATCGCTGAGCCTCATCACGCTCAACGCGCTGTGCGCTGCCAACACGGTGCTCATCCCGATTCAAGCAGAGTACTACGCGCTCGAAGGGCTGGCGCGGCTGCTCGAAACGGTGGAGATGCTGAAGAAGTCGCTCAACCCCGGGCTGCGCATCGAGGGCATGCTGATTACCATGCACGATGCCCGCAACAACCTGTCGCGGCAGGTGGAGGACGAGGTCCGCTCGCACTTCCCGGCCCACACCTACCAGACGGTCATCCAGCGAAATGTGCGGCTCAGCGAGTCGCCGTCGCACGGCACACCGATCATCACCTACGACATCGATTCGCGCGGAGCCCGGAACTACATGGCGCTCGCCAAGGAGTTCGTGGAGCGCAACCGCGCCGAGGAGGGCTCGTGAGCGACGCCTCCAAACTGCCGGTCCGCAAAGGTCTGGGGCGTGGACTTGGCTCGCTGATTCCCGGGGGTAGCGAGCCTGCGACGCCCCCCGTCGCTGCGCCGACGCCCGCGGAGTTGGCCGCGGCCGCAGATGCCGAGAAGTTGCGCCGCGCAGTGGTAGCTGTCTCCGTCGAGCTGATCGAGGCGATGCCCAACCAGCCGCGGATGCGCTTTGACGACGACGGCATCCGCGAGCTCGCCGCCTCGATCGCTGAGTCGGGCATCATCCAGCCGCTGGTCGTTCGCACCCTACCGGATGGCCGCTACAGCCTCATCGCGGGTGAACGCCGGCTCCGCGCAAGCAAGCTGGCTGGGCTCACCCATGTGCCCGTCGTGGTGCACGAGGCGGCCGACGCAGAGGCCTTCCTGCTGGCGCTGGTCGAGAATGTGCAGCGGCGCGACCTCGACCCGCTGGAGGAGGCCGACGCCTACCAGCGTCTCATGACCGCCTACGGCATGACGCAGGATCAGGTAGCCGACCGCGTGGGCAAGAGCCGGCCCGCCGTGGCAAATGCCGTGCGGCTGCTCAAACTCCCCGCCGCCATCCTCAACCTCGTTGCGGAGGGGGCGATCAGCGCAGGCCATGCCCGGACCATCCTCTCGGTGGGTGAGTCACTGCACGGGCTGCTTGCTGAGCGGATTGTGACCGAGGGGCTCTCTGTGCGCGCCGCCGAAGAGCTCGCGCGGGCGCTCCGGGAG
>JBIIFW010000144.1:0-6547 GCA_044236985.1 Bradymonadia bacterium
CATGGGCTTGGTCGAGTCGCCGCGCCAGTAGGCGCCCGAGACGCGCATGAGCTTGAAGGCCTTGCACTCGCCGGTGCGCCGCACGTGGGGGCCGCCACAGAGGTCGACGAAGCTGTCCTGCTGGTAGAAGCGGACCTCGGGCACGCCGAGGTCTTGGATGAGCTCAATCTTGTACTGCTGGTTGCGCTCTTTGAAGTAGCTGATGGCCTCTTCGGAGGGCACATTCCAGGTCTTGAACTCGAAGTTGCCCTTCACGATGCGCTCCATGCGGGCCTCGATGTCGACGAGGTCGTCGGGCGTGAGCGAGCGGGGCAGGTCGAAGTCGTAGTAGAAGCCGTCAGCGATCGGCGGGCCGATGGCCATGCTGGCCTCGGGGAAGATCTCGAGCACGGCCTGCGCCAAGATGTGCGAGCAGGAGTGGCGGATCTTCCAGAGCTGGTCGCGGCGGGGCGCGCCGTCTGCTGGCACCGTCTCTTCGGTGGTCTCGGAGGCGGACTGGACCGGGGCAGAATCGTTCGACATGGGAGCTCCGAAAGGGTGGCGGCGCGTCCTACTTTGACGCGGCGCGAGGGTCGCCCCTGCTAGCAATCGGGCGCTCTGACTGCAACGCATCGGCGCGTCGAGAACCGCTTGACCGAGCCGCCGGCAGCGGGGCATTCTCAAACCATGATCCGGAGCGTCGACACCCTCCCATCGCTGCTGCGCGGTCTGTCGCAGAACGGCCTTCTGCTGGCGCTGCTGGGCCTCGCCTTCCTCCTTGTGCTGCCGCTGCCCACGCCGCTGCTGAGCCTGCTGCTGGTCGCCGATCTGTTGCTCTCCGCGCTGGTGCTTTCGGCGCTCGTGCGGGCCCGGAGTGCCGCGCAGGTGACTACCCTCCCCACGCTGCTGCTGCTCGGTGCGCTCTTCCGGCTCGCGCTCAATATCGCCTCGTCGCGCCTCATCCTAACGCGGGGTGACGCTGGCGTGGTGGTGGAGTCGGTGGGCCGGCTCCTGACGGAAGGCTCGTGGGCGGTAGGCCTGCTCCTCTATGCCATGGTCTCGCTGGTGCAGTGGATGGTCATCAACCAGGGCAGCGCCCGCGTCGCAGAGGTGGCCGCCCGCTTTGCGCTCGACGCGCTCCCCGTGCGGATGCTCGCCATCGACCAGGAGGCGAAGGCCGGCAGGCTCGACACTGCCGAACTCGACCGCCGGCGCACGGCGCTGCTCGACGAGGCCAACTGGCAGGGGGCCATGGATGGCGCCATCCGCTTTGTTCGCGGCGATGCTCTGGTGGGTCTCCTCATCACTCTCATCAACCTCGTTGCGGGCACCCTGCTCGGGTTGATGCGGGACGGCGAGAGCTTCGCGGTCGCAATTGACCAGTACACGACGCTGGCCATCGGTGAGGGGCTTGTCTCCCAGATTCCCTCGCTGCTGCTGTCCACGGGCGCAGCCATCGCGGTCACCCGGGTGGGGGCGTCGCCCTCCGCGTCGGGGCTGTCGGTGCAGATGTTGAGGGAGTTTGCCGAGGGGCCGAAGCAGCTTGTCGGAGCGGGTGTCTGGGTGGCCGCGTTCGGGCTGGTTCCGGGGCTCCCGGCCTGGCCCTTTGTCACGGTTGGAGCGATGGTCGCTGTCGTCGGTGGCCTCGCGATGCGGAGCGGCTGGCGGGATGCCGCCTCGTCGCCCATGGAGGCGGCCACCATCACGCTAGCACCGCCCGAGTTCGAGCTCTGGCGCAGCGCGGGTCTCTCTGCCGCGGCCTTAGCGGAGCGTGTGCGGCTGGAATGGGGGCTGCTGCCTCCGCCGCTGCTCGTGTTGCAGGGAGAGGCGGATAGCGGCGATTCGGTGGTCGTCTGGTGCGGTGCCCAGGTGGCCCGCTGGAGGGCCGAAGCCGGGCAGCCCGAAGAGGTCGTCGAGCGCATTGTGTCGCGGGCCCACCTGCTCTGTGGACGGAGCCTGACCGAGCCACGCGCGGCCGCCGCCGTCGCTGTTTCGGGCAGAGCACTGCCAGCCGCGGTGTCGCTCACGCTTGCCACGCAGTCGCTCCGGCTCTGCCTCGCGGAGGGCGTCAGCATCGCACAGATGGGCCGCATGCTCGAGGGATGGGAGGCGGCCGGGCCGGTTGGGCTCACGGCCCGGCAGCTCGCCGAGATCGCACGCGAGGTCTGCCTGCCGGAGCGGCTGCTCGCGTTGGCCTCGGACGGGCAGCTCCCCGCGCTGCTCGTCACGCCCTCCATTGAGCAGGAGCTCCGCGGTGCGCTCAAGCTCGGCTCGCTCGGCGACGATGGCGAGCTTCCGCAGGCCATCCGCGACGCTGTCGAGGCGGCCATCGCCGGCCCTGTCGTCGGAGCAGCCCGCTGCTTCGTCGTCGCGCAGGATGTGCGCTGGCTCTTTGCCCGCGTCGCCGCCCGTCGCCACCCGGCAGTCCCCGTCTTCGGTCACCGCGAGGTCCGCCACGCGGGCGTTGAGGTCGCGGTCGTCGGCAGGGTTACTGTGCGATAGCCTGCTGTGCGTGCGCTCTGGCGGGCGATTCTGACCGCACGGTCACGGCGCGTTGCGTCAGCAGAGATTTTTTGTGCGCGATCTTCAACGTTCGTAGGAGTCTCCCATGCTGAATCAATTCAGTCGCTCGCTGCGTGGTGCGGGGGGCAAAGGAGGACATGTCATGCGCAAGCTTCTCGCTCTCACTCTCTCTGCTCCTCTCCTCTTCGCGGCTTCGTCGGCCTTCGCTGCCGACGACACCAGCCACCCCGGCGGCTTCGCTGCCGGCGTCGCGTCGAGCCTTCAGAACAAGCCGGGCCTCTCGGCACGCTACTTCGTCAACGAGAAGCTCGGTCTTGAGGCCGTTGTCAGCCGCACCGCGAGCACCCCGGAGGGTGGCTCGGAAAGCACGGCACTCGATTGGAGCGCCACTGCGGAGTATCGTCTCGCCTCCACCAACGCGGTCACCTTCTCGGGCTACGCCGGCTACGGAATGGGTTAAGCATCCGAGGTTGGTGCCATTGCTGCCGTCGGCGCGACTCCTGCCGTCGCAGTAACGCCTGAGAAGAACACGGCGACCATCGGCGCCGGCGTCAAGGCGGAGTACTTCTTCGCTCGTGGTTTCTCGATCTTTGGCCGCACTGGTCTCTCGCTCGTCACCACGACTGACAAGGACGGTAAAGAGACCAAGTCCGAGACGAACCTCTTCGACAACGGCAGCCTCCTCGGCACGATGGGCTTCTCGGTCTGGTTCAAGTAACCAGCCCTACGCGGCTCTCCGCAGCAGGCCCGCAGGCGTTCGCGTCAGCGGGCTCTGCCGTTTTTGGCGCCCGCTCGACCCATGCCTTCGCGCTGGTAGAGCGCGGTATCGCAGCGCCGTAGCCGAGTGGCTGCGGCACGGAGTCCGCGCAGGCGCCGTGAGGTGTGCAGCGTCGCGTTGGCTGCTCGCCTCAGCGACTAGCGGCCGGAGAGCTGCGCAATCTGGGCAGCGAGGTCTTCGCGCGTGAGCTGCAGCTCCTGCTTCAGCGTCTCGATCTGGTGGATGGTCTCCTCGACCTTGCCACGGAGCAGCGCGCTCTCCTTGTCGGTGGCATCCATGCGCACGCCCAGGTCTGCATTGTTCCGGCGCAGGCTCGCCTCCGCCTCGCCGAGCATGGTCTGAATGGCGGCAACCTTCGACTCCGCCTCTTTGATCAGTTCCGCCAAACGGGTCCGCTCTGTCTCGAGCGTGTTGGAGAGGTCGGCCTGCTTCGCCTCAAGAATGGTAAAGCGCGTCTCGAGCGCCTCGCCATCCCGCTGGAGGTAGCAGCCGGTCTGAACGACGAGGAGGAGCAGGGCAGAGGCAAGAAGGCGAACGCTTCGCATGGGAGGTCTCGATGGGGCAGGGTGCTCAAACAAAAAGGGCGCGGCCGCCCATGGCAAACCGCGCCGCAATCGCTCCCGAACGGGGTTAGCGAGGAGCGAACTCCACGCGGCGGTTGCGCGACCAGGCGTCGTCCGAGGTGCGGCTGTCGGCGGGGCGGGTCTCGCCGTAGGAGACCGTCTTGAGCCGGTTGGCAGCGGTGCCGTTGCTGGTCAGGTAGTTCTTGACCGAGCGCGAGCGACGCTCGCCGAGAGCAAGGTTGTACTCCTCGGTGCCGCGCTCATCGCAGTGGCCCTCAAGGCCGACCGTCGCGCTGCTGTTGGCGATGCAGAGCTTGTTGAAGGCGAGGTCGGCACGGGCCGACTCGGTGAGGGTCGACTCATCGAAGTCGAAGTAGACGGTGCGGAAGGCGCGGCCATCCTCGCAGTTGTCGTTGGTCGGCGGAGCGATGCGGGCCACACACATGTTGGCCTCGCAGCGCTCGGAGCCACCGCAATCGGTGTCGCTGTCGCAGCTGCCGGCAACCTTGCAGCGGTTGGCCTTGCACTCCTGGCCGAGGCCGCAGTCGCTGGTGCCGAGGCACTCGGGGCCACAGGCGTTGCCGCGGCACTTGCCGGGCGAAGCGCACATCGCGTCGTCTTTGCACCAGCCGGGGATCGCGAAGCAGGCACCGCTCGAGCAGCGCTGGCCCTCACCGCACGACGCATCGTCGCGGCAGGAGCGGCAGACGGTGTCCACGCAGTAGTTGGTGCCCTTGGCGTAGCCCGCGCAATGCGCGTCGGTCGCACAGTTCGGGTAGCTCCGGCAGCCGCCGAGCAACACCATCGTCAGCGCCATGGTCGCCATCATCACAAACTGCATCATTCTCTTCGTCATTGTCGGTTCTCCTTGGGGACCTGCCCCACACTGATTGCGTCTTCTTGCGGGCCAGCCTGCTGCCCCCACCGGGGCCAACGTCTGCGCGAGCGGCCTCAAACTATGCTCGCAACGCGCGCAGATCAACCTTCTTGGTGATCTGCCCGGCTGCTAGTTCTTCTTGGCACCGCCGAGCTTGCTCTCGATCATCCGGATGAGATCTTCCTCGGTGCGTGCATCCGTCAACTTGACCCCGTTGAGGTAGAGCGTCGGCGTGGCCTCAAGGCCTGCCTGCTCGCCCTCTGCGCGGTCATCCGCCACCATCTTCGCCAGCGCCGGGTCGGCCAGATCTGTCTTGAACTTCGCCATGTTCAGCCCAGCCTCCTTGGCGAACCTCTCAAAGAGAGGCATCGGGTCTTCCACCGTGGAGAGCTCAGACTGGTTTGCGAAGAGGGCGTCGTGGAACTCCCAGTACCGACCCTGCTTGTGAGCGGCCAGCGCCGCAATGGAGGCGCGGGGCGCGTTGCGATGGCTCCCGAGGGGGAACTGCTTGTGCACCACGCGGAGCTCAGACTGCCGGCTTGCACTCACCTTGGCGATAATTTCCGCCATCGTCTTGCAGTGCGGGCACTCAAAATCGAAGAACTCTACGAGCGTCGCGGTCGCGGTCGCGCTTCCCTTAGAGGGCCGCCCTTCGAGCGAGAAGGTGTGAACCTTCCGCGCATTCGCAACACCCTGCTGGACCTTGTCCGTGATCTGCGCGTCGCTCGCCCTCTCCTTGATCGCGCGCATCATCAACTGACCCGACTCAACCGCCAAGCTGCAGGCCGTCTCCGGCTTCTGAAGGCAGTCGTCGAGGCTCGACACCTGCCCGTCGCAGGGGCAGAGTTCAGCGGTCGCGAGCGCCACAAAGCGCTTGCGCTCCGCGCCCTCCAAAATTGCAAAGGGAAGGCTCTGACCGTATCGCATCGCCGACGGGGCGTCCGCTGCCGCCGCTACCTCTGTTGCACCGCTACCCGCTGCAGGCTCGGCCTTCGCCGGGGCTACCGAGGCCGCCTGTGCCTGTTCTGTCTTTCCGCAGCCCGTCATCAGACAGACCGTCAACAACATCATCCAAACAGCCGACACTTTCATGACGTTCCTGTCCTGCTTCAAGGCCTCAGGCTGCCCCCCTCGCGGGCAGACAGCGCACCCTGTCCCTAGTCATGGGCGCGCGGGCAGGTCAACCTTTCGACGCCGTCCGGCCATTCCCGCTGCTTGTCGAATTGTCCTCGTTTGGTTAGCACGGGGCCCCTCTGTCGCCGAACCGCCGCTCTCTCCGGGTGTCTGCCATGAAGTCTTCCGCTGCCTTCCTCATGATTGCCCTCGCCCTCTCGGTGGTCGGCTGTTCATCCGAGTCGACCGTCTCGTCTGCTGCCATCTCGGCTGCCTCCGTCGGAGACTCCTGCGCCGCCGACGCGGACTGCGGCGCTGGCGCGACATGCCTCACAGCTGGTTTCCCGGGCGGCCTCTGCACCGCGGAGTGCTCCAGCACCGTCGCCTGTCCCGACGGTTCGATCTGCGCCGGCCTCGCCTCCGACCCCGGCACCGCCTACTGCGCCGTTTCTTGCAACAGCAACGACGACTGCCGCAACGGCTACACCTGCAACAGCATCGGCGTCTGCAACCCGCCGACCTCGGGTACCTCCGATGTCGGTACCGGCGGCTCGGGCGACGCGGGCACCGATGTCACCCCGCCCTCCAGCCCCAACATCGGCGCTGCCTGCGCGACCGCAGCGGAATGTGCTGCGCCTGGTGCTCTCGAGGCCCTCTGCCTCTCGGAGGCAAACGGCTTCCCCGCAGGAACCTGCTCCGCTGCCTGCGACACCG
>JBIIFW010000182.1:0-5283 GCA_044236985.1 Bradymonadia bacterium
TTCATGTCGCGCGAGGCGCAGGTCATGACCGCTGCATCCGGGCCGGGCCGGGTGTCACGCGAACGCTCATAGGCAGACTCATCCAGCAACTGGAGGTCCAGACCGAGCACCGACGCAGAACCCACCGCACCGATGCCCATGCACCGACCCGCCTTCACCGGCACCGTCCACTCTAGGAGCTGCGGTCCGCCCACCGCCCAGTCCGCCGGCCGGCCGGCCTCGCGCCACCGCGGGAAGGCGCGCGCGGAGAGGGCCAGCCAGCGGGCCTCCACCTCGTCCTGCGCCAGCCGCGCCTGCGCCCAGCCTACAGGATCTTGCAGGATCGCCCAGCCAACATCTCCGCCCGTGCCCGCCTGCACCACATGGAACTCCACCACCATCGACTCCGTCGCACGCCAGAGCACCACGGGATACCCATCCGCCGCATGGTCCTGCGCCACCGTCTCCAGCCCCGAGAGCCGCTGCACCATCACATAGGCGTCCACGTCGGTCGACCGGTCCGAAAAGGCCACCAGCGCATAGGTGACGCCAGCCATCACATTCCGCGAGATCACCTTGCGCTCGCCCTTGAGCAGCCTCGCGTTGCCGAACGAACCGTCGGGAACAAACCCCGGCACAAACCGGCCCACAGCCTCCGCCAACGAGGTCGGAGGTGCGGGGTTGGCCGCACGCGCATCGCGCTCCAGCGCGCCCGCAGTCAGGCCCGTCGGCCAGACCAGCAGCAACGCCAGTGCCCAACTCCGAGAGATTCGCCTGAACACACCGCGCTCCAACTTCGAGTTTGTTGCCGCCATTCGATGGCGGTACTACAGGCTGCAATACGACCTTACGCATCCGCTCGCTCGCGCATCTAGCGCATTGTTCCCCCGTTGTCTCGCTCGCCCACCCCGCCGTGTCTGGAGCCGCTACACATGAGTTCGTCTGCCGTCGGCGCGGAACATCTTCGTCAGTTCACCTTCTTTGCCCAGCTCAACGAAGAGGAGCTCACCGCCGTCGCCGGTGCCTGCAAGCTGCGCACGCTCGCAACCAAGGATTGGCTCTTCCGCACGGGCGACTCAGGCACCTCGGCCTTCCTCGTTCTTTCGGGACGGGTCGCGGTGCTCTTGCGCGCAGACAGCCGCTTTGAGGTCCTCGATACCTTCGCCGCCGGCAGCATCTTTGGCGAGCTCTGCCTCATCGAACAGAGCGCCCGCTCCGCCGATGTCCGCGCCCTCGATGCCACACTCCTCATCGAGATCGACGCCGACGACTTCGCCCGCATCCAGCAGATCTCCCCCATCGCCGCGGTGAAGGTCATCAAAGAGGTCACCCTCCGAACCTGCGAGCGGCTCCGGGCCGTCAACCAGCGCATCGAGACCTACCTCGCCGGCGAGCTCCGCACGACCAGCAGCTCCTACCTGCCGGCCATCGAACTCACCGAGTTCGACGACCTCATCACTGCCAATCCGGATTCCAAGCAGGGATTCTTCGAACGGCTCCTCGCCCGGCTCTGGTCATGATGCCACGCCCCTCGCTCGAGGCTCCCCCATGTCCGTGAACCGACGCGCCGCCCTCCTCGTCCGCGAGATGCCCCTCTTCGCCGACCTCACCCCCAAAGAGGTGGTGCTGCTCGGCATGGTCCTCAAGGAGCGAGACTACCAGGCCGGCGACTGGCTCTGCCGCGAGGGCGAGCCCGGCGACGGCTGCTTCTTCATCGGCGAAGGCGAGGTCGAGATCATCAAGCGGGCCGCCAACCAGGCACAGGCCGTCATCGCCCGCGCAGGCAAGCATGCTACCGTCGGGCAGATCTCGCTCATTGACGATGGCCCTCGCTCTGCCTCTGTGCGTGCCAAGACCCGCGTCGAAGTCCTGCGGCTCGACCGGGGCGACTTCGAGGCCCTCCAAGCGAGCGGCTCACAGTTCGCCTATCGCTTCCAGCTCGCTATCGCCCGCAGCGCCGCCGCCCAGCTCCGCGAAGCCAACCAGACCCTCATGGGCCTCATGCAGCAACGCGAGACGCCCTCCGGCTCCATGCAACGCGTCACGCTCCAGAAGGTCCAGGCCGTGCTCGCCCACACCCGCGACCTCCACCCCGTACCGCCCAAGGCCGAAGGCGAAGCCTAGTTCCGGCCGCCCGACACCAGGTAGGTCAGCCGTCCGCTGAGACCTCCCGCCATCTCGATGTCCACCGTCAGGTCGCCCGACAGACGGCCAATGCCCGTGTCTGCGATCAGGTCCCATCCGAAGGTCAGGTTGGCCTCATCCACCGTGCCGTCTGCAAGCGTCACCTGCTTCGCCACCGTGCTGCTGTGAATCAGCCGAGCCGAGCCGTCTGCCATCGCCTCAAAGGTGGCGTTCGACTCCGCCTGCGGCGGGTTGTTCCAGAGCATCTCGACAGGCGCACCGCCGTCAAAGAGCGAAAGGTAGTCGAACGAGGCAACCACCAACGGCGCCGCATCGGACGCAACCGAACCCTCCGAACGCGACTGAGAGAGCTGCACGGTCCAGTGACCCCCAACGGTGCAGTAACGATCGATGCCCCGTCGCTGCGCCCCGATCAGCGAGGCGGTCGCCACCCTGCCCGGCGCGCCAAGGAAGGCCGCGAACTGGGCCCCGAGCGTGAGCGGTTGCGCATCCTCGCCCGAGGCATCGTAGAAGCAGAGCGCAAGCGGAGTGCCGTCCACCGTCGCCTGCGCGCAGTTCGAGTCGGGGTTGAAGACGCCCGTGTAGGGCACCGTCTCACCCGATGGCAGGATGGACACGCCCGAGCCATCCAGCGCCACCTCAGCGGTAGCAACCTGTTCGAACAGCGGCAGGATCATGTCGTAGGTCGCCCGATCGCTCCCCGTCGCCGTCACCCGACCGCAGCTCGGCGGAGGTGTCGTGTCGGCCATTTCGGTATCCGCGATGGCCGTGTCAGCAACGCTCGTGTCACCTCCGCCAGACCCTGACGCCGACCTGTCGACGGCCGCATCCGAGCCCTCTGCCACATCTGCGGCAGCCTCAGGCGCGCTCTTCGCATCGCTCCCGCAACCAGCAAGAGAGCCGGCTGCCAACAAGCCACACAGGGCAAACATCCGCATCGAACTACCTCTGCACAAACCGGATGTGGAAATGGTCGGCATGACCCGGCTCGTGCCGGATGAGCGCCCGAGTACCGCCCCGAGCGGGATACTCAAACCACTTCTTCAGCTGCGCCTCGGAGGCGCCTCGCGCCTGCGCAAACTCATAGAGCGGCCGCTGAAGCGAACGGTCCAGGAAGATGTACTCCACATACTCCTGATCCATCCACGACTTGAACAGGTACCACATCCGCTCTGTGTCGAACTCGTCTGCGCCTACCACGCGCCAGGCACAGGCCGACCGAGACTCCGTCGTGAGCAGGCAGATGTCGGCATCGAGCCCGTTCTGGTGGCTCTTGTGAGGCGGCATCCTGCCCCCGCCGGGGAAGGAGAGGTCTCCCACAACCAGGTTGGTCCCGTTGGGGTGGCGCGCCGCGAGCCGCGACATGCCCCACTGCAGCGCCGCCACCGTGGCCGCCGTCCCGCTCGCCCGAGCCGGGTTCCGAACATCATAGCCGGAACCCTGCGGCAGCACCGTTCCGGCGTTCAAGCGCCCGCGGTTCGGCGTGCCGGCCGAACCAGGCCTGATATCGTATTCGACCTCTGCCGCCACATAGACCGTCAGCTTCTGGCCAATGCGGAGCCGGTTGAGATTCACGCCCCGGTTCCACCGCTGCAGGTCGGTCATCGAGAAGCCCCGCTTGCGCGCGATGGAGAGCCCTGTGTCGCCCGAGCGGACCACATAGCTGCTGCGCGTCTGACCAGCCTCCGAGCTCCCGCTGCTGCCCCGCCCTGCCCGACCACCGCTCCGCCCGCTGCCGCCCGACCGCCCCGGCACTTCTACGCGCAGCTTCTGACCTTCGCGGATGCGATCGCCCTTCACCTTGCTGTTCCACTTCCGCAGGTCATTGAGCTTCACCCCGTAACGCTGCGCGATGCCTCCGAGCGTCTCGCCCGGCGCCACCGTGTGCTCGATCCGACCCGCGAGCGCCACCGACGGCGCTGCTACCAGCAGCACCACAGCCAGCCATGCGATCCCAACCCACCTCGCTGCAATACCAAGCATCAGATGCCCTTCTCAAAAACACGGTAGGTCTTGTAAACCTCGCCGCCCATCATCCGGATCCCGTTGTTGATCTTCTCGTTCGTTGCCAGCGTCCAGCCGCACTCCGCCTCGCGGATACCTAGCTCCACGCCGCGGCGATACGACTCCATGTAGAGGTGCACCGAGAGGCCTCCGAGGATCGAGCCGCGGAACTTCGGGCGAACGCCGAGCAGCATCAGCCGCGCACTCTTCACACTCTTCTTCACCTTCAACTCCCAGAGCAGCTTGGCATAGGTCCGCGCCACCCCGAGCTTCGACGGACCGTAGTGCCGCGTCTTGATCAGCACCTCGTTGAGGTTCGGGAAGGTCATCGCGATCGCAGCCGGCTCGCCATCCACCTCGGCGATCAGCGCCAACTTCGGGTTGATGATGATCTCCAGCTCCTTGGCCGCCTTGCGAACCTCCGCATCGCTCAGCGGCACAAACCCCCAGTTCCGCGACCAGGCCTCGTTGAAGACCCCCATGATGATGCGGAGGTCGCTCTCGAAGTTCTTGATGTTCACTTCGCGGACCTTCAGCCCCGGCGCCTGCGCCACGGCATCACCGATCTGCACGCAGAGCTCCGGTGGCGGCTTGGTGGCGTCGAAGTACCAGGCATAGAGGTCCATCGCCTTCTCGAAGCCGTTCGCCTCCACCAGGGGCACATAGTAGGCAGGATTGTGACCCATCTCGATATAGGGCGGCGTGGAGAAGCCGTCGATGAGCAGCCCCGAGACATGGTTGATCGAGAAGTTGAAGGGCCCGCGAACCTTGTTCATGCCTTTCGCGCGGCACCAGCTCGACGCCGTGTCGAGAAGCGCAGAGGCAATCGCAGGCTCGTTCTCACACTCGAAGAAGCCGAAGAAGCCCGTCTTCTCCTCGAAACGCCGGTTGTGCTCCTCGTCAATCTGCGCAGAGATGCGACCCACCGGCTTGCTGCCGCGCCAGGCCACAAACAGCTGCGCCTGCCCCTTCTCAAACCAGGGGTTCTTCTTCTGGTCGAGGTGATGGTAGACCTCGGGCAGCAGCGGCGGAACCCAGGCGGGGTCGTTCCGGTAGAGTGCCCAGGGCAGGGTCGCAAAGGCTTCAAGCTCGCGGCGACCCTCAACAGGCCGTACTTCGATTCCCCTCATGACCGCTCCTCCTTGGACCCAGACG
>JBIIFW010000145.1:0-6497 GCA_044236985.1 Bradymonadia bacterium
GAACTCCGCTTCCCGAAGGACATAAAGAGCATACCAGCGCAAGAAAACGCGTCGGAGGCGACGCTTGCCATTTACGACTTTGGTGCGGCAGGCCGACGGGTAACACAGGCCCAAACGCATCAAGACAACTTGAAGAGATTCAGGGACACTTCCGTTTCGACAACCGCCGCGTTCGTAGCGGCGGCAGATCGCGCATTCCAAGATAGAACAAAACAGATACAGAAAACCTATGATGACTTTAATAACAACTATAATTCCGTTCGATCCAATGAGGATCTCGAAATTGCAGCGATTTCAACTTCCATCGCAGTCGACGCCAGTAAACTAGTCTATTTAGGGGCGACTACGGCAGGAAAAATTGCAACGGCTACGGCGAAATCAGTTGCGATCACAACCGATGCTGGAACGACACTCGTCACGGAACGTGTTGCGAAAATATTCAAGTCTGTGGGCGAAAAAGTCACGAAGACAGCGAAGGAATCTTCGCAATGCGTCGATCTGACCTTAGGTCTCGCCAACAGGACAGGTGCGCCGGTCTGTGCTGTGGCCGTTACTGGGTATGTTGCCGGTTCTGCAGTAGAAAAGATGGAAGATATACCCGCGGCAGTGGGGCAGATAAAGCACACGGTATCGGTAGGAATTCAGGCTGCGTCCGATGCGACGATGGTATCCTTGGACGCTTTGAGAGAGCTGTTTGACGCATCGAATGACTTCGCGCAGAGTATTATCGACAAGGCGCATGCGATCAGGGCTGCGCGCGAGGGGTCAAACCTCCTCAAGATTGAAAATGACGAGCGTTTCGCCGAGGCGACCTATGAGAACGTCACCAAGTATGCGGAGGACCTTGATACTTGGCGCCAGATGGCCCTCGAGGACACGCGGCTGCTCTATGAGTATGTCGACGCAACTGCGACGACGGTCGATACGATGGCCGACGTCATCAGGGCCAAGGGTTCATACTTGCAGATTGTCGAATCTGCCCGTCAGGAGCGGGCCACCCTCGAGATGCGTCGGCTGCAGCGGAACCAGATTGCCCAGCTCGTCGCCGGCCCCCAGGCCGTCTTCTTCGCCGCCAACGGTCTGGCCGAGGCGGAGCGGGAGCTCGACCGAGCCAAGCGCAAGATGAACGACTGGCTCGTCGCCCTCGAATATGCCGCCGTCCGCCCCTTCTACAACGAGCGGATGTCCATCCTGCTCGCCCGCAACACCTACCAGCTCCGCGCCATCGCCGACCGCCTCACCGACCTCGAGGGCCAGTGTGGCGGCGCCACCAACCTCCAAGATGGCACCGTCTCGCTCCGCAACGACCTGCTGGGCCTGCGCACGTCGCAGGTCGACTCCAGCTTCACGCCCCCCCGGACGCTCACCCCGGCGGAGCGATTCCAACAGACCCTTGCGCAGAGCGACATCCCCGCCGCTGCAACCATGCGCTACACCGTCTCGCAGACGGCAGATCAGGTTGCCAGCGACCTCGCGCTGCTCGTCGTCAACTTCAACCTCGGCCTCAGCCAGTTCGCCAACCTCCGCGCCACCTGCAACGCCAAAGTGGCCGGCATCGCCCTCAAGCTGGTCGGCGACAACCTTGGCAATGGCCAACCCTACGCCACCCTCCTCTACAACGGCAACAGCCAGACCTACTCCTGCCAGCCCGGCATCGACGCCTATGTCCAGACCTTCGGGCAGGGAGACGCCACCTTTGGCTCCACAACCAGCTTCGTCGTCGACGGACGCGCCGCCTCGCCCGTCGCCGGCGTAGGCGAGATGGGCTCGAGCAATGTCACCTTCGCTGGCCTGCCGCTGGCGGGCAACTACACCCTCATCATCGACCCCACGGTGCCGGCCAACGCGGCCATCAACTGGGCCAACCTCGAAGACATCGAGATGGGGCTCTCCTACACCTACCAGGATGTCTTCAGCTCCACCTCGGACTGCGCCAACAGCCTATAGCCCGGCCCCAATGCGGCCGCGCAGCGGCCGTTGTGACTGGCCGGCTACCGGCCCCCTGAACCTCGCTCTTACGCTCTTCCGGAGTCGCTTCCATGTCTGTCTTCACCTTCGCTCGCGCCACCCGCGCGGCCCTCGTCTTCTCGGTTCTCCTGCTTGCCGCCCCCGGCTGTGCGCCTGATGCCGACCTTCCCGCGGCCACCTCTGGAGAGGGCTCTGCCGCCCCTGCGCCAGACACGGGCGCTGTCTCGACGCCCGAGGATGTGAAGGAAGACGTGCCCAACAGCGATGCCGGGGCCGACGCCGCAGACATCCTCTCGCTTGACGTCACCGATGGAACCCGCACCCAGGGAACGCTCGGCCTCACCAGCTTCTCCTACTGCAACACCGACCTCGACTGCCCCGTCGGAATGGATACCTGCGTGACCGAGCTGCAGCTCAACGGCACCGCACCCGGCGGCAACACCAACAAGGTGGGCATCAAGACCCTGCCAGGCTTCGGCGTCATCCCCGCCAACAAGGCTGGCGTCTGCTCGCTCGGCTGTACGGACCACCCCGAGGTCTGCACCGGCCTCCGTGTGGGAGCCGACACCACCGCCTGGTCCTGCCAGCTCGTCTATGCCGGCGCCTCTCCCTATGTCGCAGGAGCCCTCCCCGCTGTGCCTGCACTCGACCCTGCCAAGCTCACTGCAGGCGTCACCTACGGCTCCCTCTGCCGCCCCCCCTTCGAGCGGGCCGCCGCCTACACACCCGACTTCTGCGACAGCTGCTCCGCCGCCGACAAGTGCGAGAACAGCTCGGCCTGCATCGACGACGCCTTCTACTCCGATACGGCCGCAGACCAGCGCACCGGTCACTGCCTCGTCGCCTGCGACGCCACCACCGCCAATGCCTGCCCCACCGGCTTCGCCTGCCGTATCCCCGGCACAGGCGAGTCGCAGCTTGGCACCCCCAAAGAGGGCACCTTCTGCTTCCCCACCCTCGGTACCTGCACCAGCTGCCTGGACCGCGACGGAGACGGCGTGGGCGTGGGCGGCTGCACCGTGGCGGGCGGTGCATCGGCGGTTGACTGCAACGACACCGACGCAGAGATCTACTTCGACGCCGCCGAGCCCGACCACGCCTTCCCCGGCTCCTGTGGCCCGAACCTCGATGCCAACTGCAACGGCCTTAGCGACGACAAGGAGCAGATCGGCGTAACAGACGAGGACGGCAACCTCATCTACGGTGCCGAGCACTGCGGCAGCTGCTTCAGCGCCTGCAGCGGTTCGGAAGGCGTCGGTGAGGCCGCCTCTCGCCGCACCTGCGAGGTGACGGGCCAGGGTGGAGCCTTCGGCAACCTCTCGGCCTGCCGCCCCTCCTGCGACTACCCCGACCTCCGCGCCGACTGCAACACAGGGGCCAATGACGGTTGTGAGACCCAGATTGATGGCCGCGCCTCGCTCAGCATCCGAGACTGCGACAGCGATGGCCACGGCGACGCGCTCGCGACCGCAGCCGACCTCCTCTTTGACTGCGACGGCCTCGGCGTGACCGCTGTCAACCCCCGCGACGGCAGCAGCTGCTCCACCGTCCGCGTGCTCCGCACGGGCCCCTATGGCGACGACTGCGACGACACCCAAGACTGCGTCAACCCGGGCGAGACCGAGGTCTGCGACGGCTACGACAACGATTGCGACGGCCGCGGCGACGAGTCTGTCGTGGGCTGGGGACAGGACTGCACCGTGGCGGCGAGCAATGTGGACGTGCTTGGCGCCTGCCGAAACGGGTTCCGCCTCTGCGGCCCCGGCACCGAGGGGCTCATCTGCGGCGCCTCGCTCCCGACGACGGAGAGCTGCGACGGCATCGACAATGACTGCGACGGCGTCACTGACGACGTTGGCGTCGGAACGTTCCTTCCCGACACGAGCGGCGCTCTTCGAACGATCGGAGACGCCTGCAAAGTTGGAGGCGCATTCGGTGTCTGTGCCGACGGGAGCTGGACCTGCACGGGAGGAAGCGTGGCCTGTTTGGGGCCCGCTCCCTCGGACACCGATCTATTCAACGACGCAGGCAAACTCGACACCAACTGCGATGGCATCGATGGCCTCCTGAGTCAGGCGATCTTCGTGAAGGCCGGCGGCGCAACGGTTTCGGGCAGCAGCGGGAGCCTTGCCAGCCTGCCCGTGAGCAGCACCGCTCTCATGAGCAGCCGAGCGCTCGGTAGCATGAACAACCCTGCCGGCAGCATGCAAGTCGCATTCGAACTTATCGCGGCACGGAAGGCAGCAGCTGGTTCGGACAGCGCAAACCGCATCTACCAGATCCACGTTGCCGGAGACGCGGCTGCCTATACAATGCCGTCGGGGCTCACCCTGGGGCGGGCTGACGCCAACTTCGCCCTGGTTGGCGGCTACACCGTGGTCCTCTCCTCGATGCTGGTGGGCGGGGTAACCACGAACTCGGCAACTTGGACCGCTGGAAACGCATCTACCCTGCTCACATTCGACAGTGCGACCGCCTTTGGTGAAAATGGCTGCGGACAGCCCGGTGCTGTGCTTGCCGACTGTAGCAGGGTCACCGATGATATTGAGGCAGCGATCACGGTTACCGACCCCGACAACATCGTCTTTCGAAATGTGAGTTTCTCCGTGGGCAAGCCGGTACAGGGCTTTGGTCCCATCGCGGGCATCACATGCAGCGTTACCGCCACGGGCAGTTGCTCAGGTCTTATCCTCGAGGGGGTTAGCCTGCGGTTGGAGGGGGGTGCGGATGGAACCAACGGTATCGATGGCGAGACATGGGACGCCATCAAAGCAACAGGCTCCTCGCTGACCGCGCCTGTGTCGGGCTCACCTGGCGCAGCAGGTTGCAGCGGACAGGGAACAGGCGGCGCGGGCGGTGGCGGCGCCAAGAGTGTCATCAGTCGCAAGAGCGGTTTTGGCGCGGTAGATTTTGCCTATGGCAGCGGCGGCGGTGGTCAGCTCTCGCAGAGCGAGACGGTGATGTTCGGACAGCCCGGCTTTGTGCCGCGCGGCCCCGCATTTGCAGCGGCCGGCGGGACGGCGGCACAGGTTACCTACCCGCTTACGCTCTTTGCAAGCGGGCCCGGCAGCACCGGCCGGGCTGGTGGTGGCGGTGGTGGCGGCGCGGGCTGGCAGAACCGTGGCGGCGGCGGTGGCGCCGCGGGCGGCTGCGGCGGCGGCGGTGGAACTGCTGGCGGGCCCGGTGGTTCCGTCTTCGGAATCGTCAATCTCGATGAAGTAGCGTTGCCGACAATGATGAATGTGGCCGTCGATATCCCGAGCGCGGGATTTGGCGGAACGGGTGGCTCAGGAGGAACGGGACAGGAGGGGGGGCCGCAGAACAAGTCGCCCATCTCCTTCACCCCCCCCTACCTCGACGCAGCAACCTGGATCGCAAACGGCCGCAATGACGACTGGTTTGCGGCGGGAGGCCCAGGCGGTTCAGGCGGCGGCGGCGGCGGTGGCGGTGGCGGCCCCGGCGGCTGGGCCATCGGCATTGCCAAGGCGACAACGCTCGCCATCCCCGACGCTCTCACCGTGAACGTTGGCGCGGCCGGCGGGCAAGGCCTGATGGGCGCAAGTGGCATGGGAGGCATCCTGGCTGTCGGTGTTGGCGGCGGCATACCCTCTTTGGGTGGCATGGGTCAGCTCGGTCGCCCAGGGGCCGCTGTTTCCTCATGCGCCATCGGCGTAGCGGCAAGCGGCGATGTGACCTGCGCCGCTCCTACGCTGCTCGACCTTGGCGAGAACTGCCAGCTCGATCGTGAGTGCACCTCTGGCCGCTGTGCCTCCGGCCCCGACGGCTCCCTCTACGACCGTTGCGCCCCCGCTGGCATGAACTACCTCCCTGCCGGTACCTTCTACATGGGCTCCTACGCCGGCGAGCCCAACCACCAGCTCGACGAGGTCCACCACCGCGTCGCCCTGACCAAACCCTTCTTCCTCGACGAGACTGAGGTCACCCAAGCCAAGTGGCGGGAGGTCAGTGGCGGAACCAACCCGGCCTTCTTCCAGAGCGCCGCTCCCACCCAGAGCTCGGGCAACGCGGCTCCCAACTCTCCCGTCGAGAACCTCGACTTCTACGCCGCACTCGGCTTCGCCAACGCCCGCTCGGCTGCAGAGGGGCTGAGCGCCTGTTACGCCCTCCTCGGCTGCGAGGCAGCCGGTTCTACCAGCGCAACGCCTGCGGCCACGGCCCCCTTCTGCACTGCGGGATACACCTACACGGCCCCCGTCGCAGCGGTCACGGCTGTAGCGGCCAGCTGCATCCAGACCGCCACGCCAACGGGAACGGACTGTCCTGCCGGCTTTACTTATGTCGCCGCGACAACAGAGGGATCGGCCGCCTTCTGCAGGAAGACCGCTACGCCTGCGGCCTCGGCTCCCTTCTGCACCGATGGATTTGTCTACACAGCGCCGGTCGCCGCCGTTGCCGCCGTCGCTGCGACCTGCACCAGAGAGACGGGCGCCTGGCGCGACGGCAGCTACACCTGCACCGGCTACAGCGAGATTGCCAACTGCACGGGCTACCGTCTCCCCACCGAGGCC
>JBIIFW010000013.1:0-21832 GCA_044236985.1 Bradymonadia bacterium
TTCGGAGAGCCATCGGGCCTTGGCTGCGCGGGGCTCGGGGCAGTCGCGGCAGAGCTCGAGCGCGCGGTCGAGGAGGGCTCCGTAATGCTCGGAAGGGGCGCGCTCCGAACTCTCCACCGCCCGCTGCAGCCTCGCCCGTCCGAGCCAGGTAGCGGGGTCGCGCGGGAACCTCTCGGCGATGGCGTCTGCCATCTCGAGGACCTCATCTGAGGGCAGCAGGGTGAGGAGCGATGCAAGGTAGGATTCTGCCGCACTCCACGAAGGGAGCGACAGCGCGAGCAGCTGTTCGTAGCGCGCCGAGGCCTCATCGAGCCGGAGCAGCTTTTCGCTGTCGGAGATGGCCGCTCGCAGGAGCGCGGGCACCTCGGGGGCCACCTGCAAGAGCCGGTCGCGCTCCTCCGCGGCCCACCGGTCAAATCCCTCCTCGCTCAGAAGCGATGCGTAGATGAGCCGAGGTGGCAGCCAATCGGGATGGGCTGCGATCAGCGCTTCGATGCCGGTTCGGTGGGCTGCGGCAGCCTCGGCCGACGGGTCTTCCCGCAGCGACTCGAGCCGCCGGAACGCGATGGCGGGGTCGTCCGCGAGGGCGGCAGCCCGTTCGAAGCCCTCCATGGCCATCCATCGCTCCGGACGAGCCTCGGCAGCGAGCCACTCGTCGATGGCGGTGCAGTCGGCGCGCTCCTTCTGCTGCGCGAAGGCGGCGCTCCATGGTTGGGTGACGTCGTTGGGCCGGAGCATGCGGTCGATGACGAGCGAAGCCACGATGGCACGGCAGGAGGCGGGCGCCTTGGTGGAGCCACCGATGTAGGCCGGCAGCGGCCACTTGGCTGCCGGAGCTGCGAGCGCGACGGTCGCAGGCGGCACGAACTCCGGCGCCAATGCCGAGCCGTCCGGTCGATAGAGGCGCAGATGGAAGCCGAGGGGGCCGTCGGCCGAGGCGAGTTTGAGCATGATGGTGTGGCGGCCGCGGGAGAGCGGTAGCTCAACGAAGTCGCGCGCGAAAAAGCCTCCCCAGTCCTTGTCGCGTTCGGCGACAGGCTTACCGTCAACCCAGAGGCGGTAGGCTCCGTCGGCGGCGATTCCGATGCGGACCGTCTCCGCCTTCAGCATCTTGAATCCGGTGGCGGCGAAGACGACGGCGCTCTCAGAGGGGACGAGCCGCTGGCCAAGGTCGACGTAACCCGTCTCTGCGTCCCCGCCGAGCTCCTGCCAACCGACGGGGACGACGGCGCCTGGATAGACTGCGTCGGCGCGGAAGCCCTCTTCGGGAGGCGCAGGGCGGGCGAGTCCATCGTCGCCAGAATTGGGGAAGGGGCCGATGGCCCAGAAGCGGGTCGCGAGGCCCAGCGCGGCAGTTTGCCCCTGGACCCGCTCGCCCATCTCGAAGCGGAGGCGGAGTTCGGCGTAACGGGCGAAATCTGCGACAGTCGCAAAGCGGGTGGCCTCGGCGGTGGCGGCATACTGCTTCGCGGCCTGCCGCGGCGAGGCATAGGGCAGCCAGGTTGCGGCGCTCAGCAGGTCTGCCAGTGCCTCCTGTTCCGAAGGGGCGGTCTGCGCCCGTGCGAGCGCCTCTGCGAAGGGGTCGGGCAGGGCGGACCGGGCCGACGCCGAGAGCGGCAGCGCGAGGAGGAGCGCGAGCAGGGCCCACGCCAGAGACCGTAGGGTCGCCATCAGTTGCCTCGTTACGGGTACGGAGGGGGCACTAGAGGCCCCCGGTTCGCAGGGCAACGGCAAGGCTGCGATTGACACCGCGCGGGCTTGCAACCTACCAACCAAGAGACTTCTCGTTCGACCCTCTACGCAGAGCTACCGCATGCGCCTCCATCACCTCTGGGCCCTCCTCCTGCTGCTCTGTCTCCCGCTGGCGACCGGCTGCACGGACATCACCAAGGCTGGCCAGCCCAGCATCCGGCTCCAGTCTGATGTGCTCGCCTTCCGCGTGGCGGTCATCGGACAGTCGCAGTCCAAAAACATCGTGCTGCAGAATGAGGGTACCGCCGACCTCAAGTTGAGCTCTGTCTCGACGGGCATAGAGGCCGCCGTCCTGCAGCTCGGCGCCCCCGGCGATACCGTGTTGTCGCCCGGCGAGCAGACGCAGATTGTGGTCACCTACACGCCGCGGGACTACGCACCGCTGTCGGGTGTCGTGACCATCCGCTCGAACGACCCAACCGAAGGGGTGGTGCAGGTTGCAGTGAACGCCCCGGCCTCTCTCCCGCTCCTTCTGGCCACGCCCGACCCGGTTGACTTCGGCGTCCAAGAGCTGGGCGCCAACGCGACCCAGACGGTCACCATCACGAACAACGGATATGGCCCGGCCAACATCTGCGAGATTGTGCTTACGGGCGACGCCGAGGTGACCAGCGATATCGCCGCGCAGCTTGCGGCGGCGGGTATCGCGCCAGGCGAGACGCTGGTGCTCGCGCCCAAGAACGACCCCTCCGCAGCGGCAGGCGCCGGCGACTTCGCCTTTACCGTGAACTACGACCCGCAGGTACCGGGCGACACGCTGGCGGCCGTCCTGGTCCGCACGGACGACAAGGACTTTGGCGCAGGCGGATGCAAGGCGAGCAACGGCGATATCGAAGCCGAGCGTGCGAGCTGGAACACCCAGACAATCCCGGTGCTGGGCCGTGCCGAGGATGCCCTCCTCGATGTCTCCCCGCAGCCGGTCGACTTCGGCGAAAGCCCCATCGAAGGTACAAAGCGGGCGTCTGTAACCATCCGGAACATCGGCGGTGTGGACCTCCGCCTGAACGAGGTGAGCGTGGATGCTGCGCTCTTCCCGGAGTTCGGCGTCGAAGCCGAATCGCTCCCCTCCCTGCCCCGGATCCTCGCGCCCGATGAGTCTGTGACCGTCATCGCCACCTTCCGCGCCCGACTGCTCGGCGTGCCTTCGGCAGGGTACCTGCATGTGGAGTACGAGAAGGCGGTTTCCGGCGAGCGCGCCGACCCCATCGATGTCGCGATGACCGGCGTTGGCGCTGCGGTCCTCTGCCCCATCGCCGTCGCCAAAGCCTCCGTCGAGGGCGACCCTGAGTTCCGGCGCGCAGCAGAGGTGGACTGGGCACAGCCGCTCGACCTGCTCCACCTGGACGGCAGCGAGTCCTACGACCCCGACGGCGGCGGCGCCCCTCTCTCAGCCTACCGCTGGAGCATCGTGCAGCGGCCGGACGACGCGGTGAACGGGCTGCAGCCCGACCCGATCGATCCGCTCAACCCTGCGCTTCAGACCTTCACCATCTACTTCGCCGGTGAGTACCGCTTCCGACTCGAGGTGGCCGACGGGCAGAACATCGCCAGCTGTGAGACGGCGGATGTCATCGTCCGGGCCTTTCCCAATCAGGCGCTTGCCATCGAGGTTGCCTGGCACAACCCCAACGACCCCGACGAAAGCGATACGGAGGGTGCCGACCTCGACAGCCACTTCGTGAAGATGTCGGCCCCCTGGTTCGACGCCACCTACGACACCTACTTCGAGAACAAGGAGCCGCTCTGGAGTCCGGAGTCTCCGAGCCTCGACATTGACGACACCGACGGCATCGGCCCCGAGACCACGACGCTCGGCAACCCTGCCGATTGCCAGTGGTATGCGGTGGGTGTGCACTACTTCCGCGAGGCCTACGGCACGGCCTACACAACCGTCCGCATCTACGTGAACGGCGAGGTTCAGGCGGAGTACATCAACCGTCCGCTGCGCGCCTCCGACGACTTCTGGGATGTCGCCCGCATCCACTGGAACGGCAGCACCGCCACCATCTTCGGTATCGACGAGATTACACCCGACTTTGACCCGACCAGCCAGACCACCCCCATCTCGACGCCCGACATGCTGGCTTCGGGACTCTGCGGCGGTCTCTGAGCCTCCCTGAGGAGAGAGCCATGTTCACCCAGACCGAACTTGACCAGGCTGGTCGCCTCGCGCGCGCCATGGCCTCCGATATCGCGATCTACAACCAGGAGAAGATCCGGAAGGGGCTGGAGAGCGACAGGCTCTTCGAGGAGCTCCAGGACGACCTCCGCGAGGCCTTCAAGCTCTGGGAGTCGAAGATCAATCCGGAGATCGTGAAGAGCACGAATCTGCTCCAGGCCGCCATCATCGACCAGATTTTCGCGCCGCACGGCTCCGTGCACACGCCCATCTTCTGACCATGCTTGAGCGCTGGACATTGACGGTCTCGCCTCAGCAGGCGGGGAGCCGACTCGACGCCTTCTGCGCCGCAGAGACGGGCGTTTCGCGGGCGCGGATTGCCGAGTGGGTCTCGTCTGCTCAGGTATGGCGCGAGGATCGGAAGCCGGTGAAGCCCTCCTTCCGTGTGGCCGAAGGTGAGGTCTGGATGGTGGAGGCGCCAACGCCGGCACCACTCGATACGGTCGCAGAGTCGATGCCCCTCGATATCGTCTTCGAAGACGACCAGGTTGTGGTGGTGAACAAGCCGAGCGGGCTGGTGGTGCACCCTGCGCCGGGCCACGCGACGGGCACCCTGGTGAACGGCCTGCTGGCCCACTGCGACGACCTCGACGGCGTGGGCGATGTGCTACGGCCGGGCATCGTACATCGCATCGACAAGGAGACTTCCGGCCTCATCGTCGTGACCAAGACCAACGGGGCGCACGCGACCCTCTCGGAGCAGTTCGCGCAGCACACGGTGCGCCGCAACTACCTGCTGCTTTGTGCACGTGTGAGCGGTCAGGGGCTGGAGGACCGCGGTACCATCGAGACGACCCACGCCCGCCACCCCGTGGACCGCAAGCGGTTCACAGGGCGGCTCGCAGAGGGCAAGCGGGCCGTCACCCACTACGAGGTGCGCGAGCGGTTCCGTGACGGCGCGCTGCTGGTCGCCTGCCGCCTCGAGACCGGTCGCACCCATCAGATCCGCATGCACCTCTCCGAGGCCGGCTGCCCGCTGCTGGGCGACGAGATGTATGGTGGCCGCTCGGTCGCTGAGACTGCACTCATTGGGCGCGTCGCGCTGCATGCCGCGACGCTTGGGTTTCGCCACCCGGATGGGCGCGAACTCGACTTCGAGGCCCCGCTTCCGGACGACTTCGCTGCCGCGCTCGCAGCGCTTCAGGCGGGTAGAACCTGGCGGAAGGCGCGCTAGTTTCGACCCGCCATCACCTGGCAGAGGAAGTCCCAGGACTGCAGCGGCCGCTGCGTCTGCCAGGTCACCATGGCGTGGAGCAGCGCGGCGCAGCGGGCAGCCGTTTCCAGCGCCCTGCCAGACGGCATCCGTGCCTGCTCGAGCAATGCAAAGAACTCCACCATCTGCTCACTGACAGGGATGGCGCTGGGCTCACGCCCCATCTGGCTCCGCTCCACCCAGCCGCGCGGCGACAGGCCTGCCACTACCTCGTCGTCGAGACGCCCCGACTCATCGCTGCCCATGCCCTCCACGCCCGGCCAGACGCCTGCATCGTCGAGCAGCAACAGCAGGTAGCGGCAGAGCCCTACCCAGAGGAGCGCATCGGGCCGCTCGGCTGCCACAAGCCAGATAAAGAGCCGCTCGGTGCGCTCAAAGAGCGAGGCGTCGCCTTGGTGGTCTGCAAGCATCCACGAAGCGGCCTCTGCCGCCACCGAGGCGACACCGAAAACGCGGAGGTCTTTGCCCAAAATCGAGGCGTCGTGTTCGACCTCCGACTCCATGAGCCGGTCGAGGTCGGAGCCGAGGCGGGGCTTGAGGTGAACGACCGCGAGCGAGAGTGGACGGAGTCCGCCGCGGAGCTTCTTGTTGGCGGTTCGGGCGCGCGCGGCGAAGGCGCTCCGCTTTCCGAACTGCTCGGTGAGCAGGCTGACGACGAGGTCAGACTCGCCGAAGGGCGAGGTGCGGAGGACGATGGCGCGGGTGGTGAGGAGCTCTGCCACGGTCAGAGGTGGAAGAAGGCGCGACCGACCACAAAGTAGATGGTCACGCCCACCAGATCCGTGGTGGTGGTGACGATGGGATTGGTTGCGACGGCGGGGTCGATACCGATTCGAGCGAAGAAGAGTGGCACGGCGCCGCCGAGCGTGGCTGCGATGGTCATGGAGCAGGCCACGGAGATGGAGACGGTGCCGGCGAGCTGCCAGGCGCTCCAGCCCTCACTGGCATTTCCGCCGCGGAAGACGGCGGCGGCGAAGAATCCGAGGAGCAGGCCATAGGTGGCGCCGGCGATGAGGCCAACGAGCACCTCGCGACCGAGCACCCGCATGAACTGGCTGGTCTGGACGCGACCCAGTGCCAGCCCGCGGGTGACGATGGTGGCAGCCTGTGTGCCTACATTCCCGCCCATGCCGAGGGTGATAGGGATGAAGGCCGCCAGTACCGCGATCTGCGAGAGCACCGACTCGAAGGAGTTGATGACGAACATAGAGCCGATGCCGGCGATGAAGGAGGCCGCCAGCCATGGCATGCGCCTGCGCGCGGAGTCGAACGGGGTGAGCTGCTCGTCGAGGTCGATGCCACCGGCACCTGCCATCGAGAGCATGTCTTCGGTGTGCTTGGCCTGGATGACGTCGATGACGTCGTCGACGGTGACGAGACCGACCAGCTTGTTGGCATCATCGACGACCGGAAGCGCGAGGAAATTGTACTTGGCGACGAGCCGCGCGACCTCGCCCTGGTCGGTGCCGGTGCGCACGCTGACGACCTCGGAGATCATGATGGACTCGAGGGAGCGGCCGGGGTCGCTGACCACAAGCTGTCGCAGATTGCAGACGCCGATGAGCTGGCCGTGCTCGTTGACGACATAGAGATAGAAGGCCATTTCGATGTCTTCGTGGCTCGCCTGGAGCGTCTCGATGGCCTCGCGACAGGTGGTCGGCCCGGAGAGGGCGAAGACGTGGGGCGACATGATGCCGCCGGCCGTGTCTTCGTCGTAGGCGAGGAGGGTATCGACCTCGTTGGCGTCGTCGCCCTTCCAGCTCTCGAGCAGGGCGCCGGAGCGCTCGTCGGGGAGCAGCGCGATGATATCTGCCGCGTCGTCGGCGGAGAGCGACTTGATGATTTCGAGGAGTTCGTCGTCGCGGAGCGCTGCGAGGATGGTCCGCTGCGACTCCGGGTCGGCCTCGGAGAGCGTCTGTCCCTGCAGTTCGATGTCGGGGATGATCCGGAAGAGCCGGACCGCATCGGTCGGACTCAGCTGCAGCAAGGCTGCGGCAATGTCTGCCGCATGCACCCTCCGAAGCATCCTGGCGAGGTGCTTGTCTGCATTCCTGCGGAGCAGCCGGAGGATGCTTTCCACAAGGATTTTTCCGGCGGTTCCCGACATGTGCTTCACATCCGCGAGGACCGACGCTCAGGGGCCGCCAGTTCGCTGCCTACCGCGGAGGATAGGCCCTAATTCTCGCGAACCGTGCGCCAGTCCGACGCTGTGTTACCGGCGGGACGCCAGGCATCGGCGTTCGGAGCGGGCGCGAAGCTGGCCTCGGCGCCGGAGTCGTCACCGCTGAACATGACAACGGTCACCGCGAGGGCGATGAGGAAGACCGAGATAACGACGGCGTAGGCGACCGTGCTCATGCGCGACGGGTCGGGAATACGGAAGCGGGGAGCTGCGGCCTCGCGGACAACGGGGGCCGAGAAGGTAACGACAGCGTCGCGCGACGCGGTCGGCTGATCGAGACCCGTCTGGGTCAGGTAGTGGGCGATGATGTCCTGGTCATCGATGCCCAGATGGCGCGCGTAGTTACGGAGAAAGCCGCGGGCGATGACCTCGGCGGGGAACTCGCTGAAACGGTCCTGCTCGAGCAGGGAGAGGAGGTGAGACTGGATGCTGGTCTCTGCAGAGAGGTCGCGCAGCGACAGGCCCGAAGCTTCACGCGCCTCTACAAGGCGCTCGCCGACGGTGCCGACAAGAACGGCTTCCGACTCGGTGGCTTCAAAGTGATTGTCGAGTTCCATGTGGCTTCCTTTTAAGGGAGAGCTGGCAGCGTGGAGGCTGCCCGAAAGATGCGAAGGTGGAGGAAGGCCAACGGCCGAGCCACTACCCAAAATGAACGCGTCGTCTATAGCCACCCCGAGTGCGTCCCTGTCAAGGCGAAAAGTTGACAAGCGGCGAGGAGCCGTTCCGCAATTGCGGCGTTTCCGGCAAGTTCAACCGCCCAATCGCCTCTCAATGCCTCGCTCCTTGACACGAACGATCTTCGCTCGATAAGCGGCGCGCCCGCGTGCGCTGGCTATCGCTCGTCGGACAAATCCCTCTCTGACCGCTCCACAAGGGAGATCTCCATGTCGCGTTCCTTTGTTTTTACCTCTGAGTCCGTGTCCGAAGGACATCCCGACAAGATGGCCGATCAGGTCAGCGATGCCGTCCTCGACGCGATCCTGGCGGTGGACCCCAAGGCGCGCGTCGCCTGCGAGTCGCTGCTCAAGACGGGCTATGTCATGCTGGCCGGCGAGATCACGCTGACCCGAGATGTGAAGATCAACTACCCCGCCATCGTGCGCGAGGCGGTCCGGTCGATTGGCTACACCAGCTCCGAGATCGGCTTCGACGCAGACACCTGCGGCGTGCTCCTGGCCGTCGAAGAGCAGTCCAAGGACATCAACCAGGGCGTCGACCGCGATGACCCCAAAGAGCAGGGCGCCGGCGATCAGGGCATGATGTTCGGCTACGCCTGCACCGAGACCGATGTGCTCATGCCGATGCCCATCTGTTACGCCCACGCGCTTACCAAGAAGCTGGCCGACCTCCGCAAGAACGACCCTGCCTTCGCTTGGCTCCGCCCCGACGCGAAGTCGCAGGTCAGCGTCCGCTACGAGAACGACAAGCCTGTGGCCGTGGACACGGTTGTCGTCTCCACGCAGCATCACCCCGATGCAAAGGAGGCCGACATTCGTGCGCAGGTTATCGATGGTGTCATCAAGTCGGTGATTCCGGCCGCGCTTCTGAACGGCAATGTGAACTACTTCGTCAACCCGACCGGCCGCTTCGTGACCGGCGGCCCGATGGGCGACTGTGGCCTCACCGGCCGCAAGATCATCGTCGACACCTACGGCGGCATGGGTCGCCACGGCGGCGGCGCCTTCTCGGGCAAGGACCCGTCGAAGGTTGACCGCTCGGCGGCCTACATGGCCCGCTATGTTGCCAAGAATATCGTCGCTGCCGGCCTCGCCGAGCGCTGCGAGATCCAGGTCGCCTACGCCATCGGACACCACGAGCCCGTCTCGGTCCTCGCCAACACCTTTGGCACCGCGAAGGTCTCCGAGGAGCTCATCGAGAAGCTGGTCCGCGACCACTTCGACCTCACCCCCTTCGGCATCACCAAGGCGCTCGACCTCGAGCGCCCGATCTACCGGAACACCGCGAGCTACGGCCACTTCGGTCGCAGTGCCTCGGAGTTCACCAATTGGACCCAGGGCGACGGCTTTACCTGGGAGCGGACCGACAAGGCCGCAGCCCTCCGCGACGCCGCCGGCCTTTAGGCCTTAGCCCTCTCGCAGCCCGGTCAGCAGGTCGCGGCGCGCCCTGCCCTCAGAGGCTCCGGCACCGAGGGCTGCAAGATCGAGCGTCGCAGGACCGCTCGTGCCCGCGCTCAGCGCCAGAAGGTCGTCGTACCAGGCAAGCAGCCGGCCCGTCACGGCGCTTGGCTCCAGGTGGCGCGCCGCGTAGACCGCGGCCCGCTCGCCGCTGCTTCGGAGCGCCTCGCGGTCGGCGCAAAGGCTTACAATGCGATCTGCGAAGTCTCCTGTGGCGCAGGCCGCGCCGCCGCGGCAACGGGCGACCCAGTCCCAGCCCGGGAGCGCTGGCACCAGCAGCGCAGAGCCGCCTTGGGCCGCGGTCAGCGCGCGATGGCGGCCAGCTGCGTCGGGTGAGACCCAGAGGTCGGCATGCCTCGCCTTGCGGAGCGCGAGCTCGGGCGACAGAGCGCCCACGAACTCGATCTCACTCCCCGACAGGGCGGGCAGCACAATGCTGCCCTCGGCGGCGTCGACCATGACCCGCAGCGGGCCGTTGCTCCGACGTCGAGCCGCCGGCGCGGGCGGGAGCGTCGGCAGGCCGAGACCCTCTTCGAGTGTCACCCAGCGGAGCGGGTCGAGGCGCCGGGCCTCGTTGTGCGCTGCGGCCGCCTCCTGACCCATGGCGATGAGGAGGGTTGCGTCGCTCGGCTTGGCATCAAGCAGGGCGCGCGCGGCGGAGAGCCGACCTGGCGAACGCTCGGCCACCGGGGGCCACGGCGCAGCGCCGATGCTCGCCATGACGACCCCTTGGCCCGCCATGCGCGCAGCAGGGAGTCCAAGGCCGCGCACCTCGTCGTCGAGGAGGTGGAGCAGCGCAAAGTCGCCGTCTGTGAGGCGGGCCACCAGGCGGGCAAAGGTCAACGGCCGGAGGGGCAGCGCGAGCGAGCCGAGATGGGCCACCCCCGCAGGGCCGGCGCCGCCGAGACAGAGGACCTCGACCTCTAAGCCCGCTGCTTCGAAGCGGGGATGCAGCTCGCGCCAGCCTCGCTCCCAGCCCTGTGGCGTGGTCAGCCAGGCGACCCGCGGCGCAGCCGATGAAGGGGGCCGCTCAGGCAATGGTGTATCCCCCGTCAACAGCCAGCGTCTGGCCGGTCACGTAGGAGGCCTCGTCGGAGGCGAGAAAGACAGCTGCTCCGGCCAGTTCCGGAGGCTGTGCGACACGGCCCAGCGCCGACCGCTCGTTAAAGCGGGCCGCGATCTCGGGGGTGTCGATGAGGATGCTGGCGAACTTGGTCTCGACGAGGCCAGGGGCGATGGCGTTGACCCGGATGTTGCGAGAACCGAGCTCCATCGCGAGGGTCTGGGTCATGGAGATGACGGCCGCCTTGGTCATGCCGTAGATGCCCTGAAAGACGGCGGCCCGCATGCCCATGATGCTGGTGATGTTGATGATGGAGCCGGGAAGGCCCGCCTCGATGAGCCCCTCTGCCGCGTTGCGTGCAACCTCGAAGTAGCCGCGGGTGTTGACCTCGAAGGTCTTGTCCCAGGCGCTGCCGGTGAGGCTCAGCATGGGGCCGAAGTGGGGGTTCGTGCCGGCGTTGTTAACGGCGACCGTGACGACGCCGAAGCGGCTGCGGGCGTGGGCGAAGAGTGCTGCGACCTGCGCGGGATCGCCCGTGTGGCAGACGAAGGAATCGATGGCGTCGGCGCGCCCTGTCACGGCAGCGATGTGGCGGGCCGATGCGTCGAGGCCATCCTGCTTTCGCGAGCTGATAACCACGTTTGCCCCCTCGCGGACAAAGGCCTCCGCGATGGCCGCCCCGATGCCGCGGCTCCCGCCCGTGACGACTGCAACCTTGCCTTCCAATCTTCCAGCCATCTTTCAACCTCTGTGCCTCGCGCGGGGCAGCCAATTCTTTGACCGGCCGACCCGCAATGGTCCATAGCGGTCGGCAACCTAGGAGGCCTCCGTGGCAATGCAAGCGCTCCACCTCGTCATCTGTCTCCTCTTCGCCGCCATCCTTGGCGAAGCCGGCCTCACCAAACTGATGGGGCGCAGCACGCCCGACTGGTTTGCCGAGAAGTTCGCCTCCAGCTGGCTCGCCCCGGTTCCCGCGCCGCTGCTCTGGTGGCCCATCGCCATTGCGGAGCTGGCCGTCGCGGCACTCTTCGTCGCCGCAATCGTGAAAGGGGAGTCGGCGGCCGGCGCTTCTCACGCGCTAACCCAGATCGCGCTTGTTGCAGCCAGCGCCCTCTTCGCAGCCCTCACCCTGGGGCTGCGCCTGAGCCAGGATTTTGCCGGTGCCTCCGCCGCCCTCACCTACTTCGGTGTCGCAGCGCTGCTCGCTGCGACGATGTTCCGATGAGCGATGCCAACCAGAAGTCAAACCTCTTCGATCGCACCGTCTGGGCTGTCGGCCTGCTCGGCTTTGCCTCGGGGCTCCCGCTGCCGCTCGTTTTTGGCACCCTGTCGCTCTGGCTCAAGGATGCCGGACTGAGCAACGCCGCGATTGGGTTCTTTGCCGCAGCCTCGGTGCCCTATGTCTTCAAGTGGGCCTGGGCGCCTGTGCTCGATCTGGTGCGGCTCGGACCGCTCGGCGCCGCGCTCGGCGACCGTCGGGCCTGGATTGTCCTCATGCAGTTGGGCTGCGCTGCCACCATTGCCAGCCTCGCCTTCGCCAACCCCGCTGCGGCCCCCAGAGAGGTCGCGATGCTGGTCGTGCTGCTGGCGACACTGTCGGCGACCCAGGACATCGGCATCGACGCCTACCGCGTGAGCGCGGTGCAGGTCGCGCAGCAGGGAACAGCAAACGCCGCCTATGTCTTCGGCTACCGGATCGGCATGCTCGGCTCCGGGGCAGGCGCGCTGATCCTGGCCGACCGCTACGGTTGGCAACAGACCTTTCTCACCCTCGCGTTGGTGATGGCGGGCTGCGTGCTCATCACCCTCTTTGCGCCACGGGTCGACCTGCCCAAGGCTGCTCAGGACCAGCCGCGGATTGGTGGGCTGTGGGGTGCGCTCGCCGGCATCTTTGAGCCGCTGACCTCCTTCTTTCGCACGCGGGGCTGGCTCTTCATCCTTGTCTTCGTTGCGCTCTTCAAGCTGGGCGATGCGGTGGCCGGCACGATGACCAACCCCTTCTTGGTGGAGGTCGGCTTCAGCAAGACCGAGCTCGCGACGGTATCGAAGCTCTTTGCCTTTGCGGCGCTCATCCCCGGCGCCTTCGTGGGTGGCTGGATGATGCGGCGCTATGGCGTGGAGATGATGCTCTGGGTTGGAGGAATCCTTCAGGCGGGCTCCAACCTGCTCTTCGTCTATCAGGCGCGCGCGGGCCACGATGTGCAGGCGCTCTACCTGACCATGGGCGGCGAGAACTTCGCGACGGGCTTCGGCACGACGGTCTTTGTGGCCTACCTGAGTTCGCTCTGCTCGGTCCGCTTCTCGGCCACCCAGTATGCCCTCCTGTCGGCGCTGGCTGCGGTCGGCAGAACAGTCGTCTCGAGCTTCTCGGGCGTCTGGGCGACCTCGTGGGGCTGGGAGACCTTCTTCCTCTCGACCGCCTTCATGGGGCTCCCTGCGCTGCTTCTGCTGCCCATCCTCAAGCAGCAGAACGCCATCCGTGAGAGCCGCTAGCTGACTGCGCTTCGGGTAGCGGCGAGGGCCCGCTCCGCCGCTCCGCGATGGGGCCAGAGCAGCCATCGCTGCCAGCCTGCCTCTGCGGCATGCAGCCGGTCCGTACGGGCCTCCGAGGCGGCCTCGGTAAGGTAGTAGCCGCGGAAGTCTGTGGTCGGAACAAGCACAGCTTCGAGGCCCCAGAGGGTGAGCAGGCGGAGCTGCACCACCAGCGCAGCCTCCTCCAAGTAGGCGTCTCGGTCGGTGAGGTTGTCGAGCCCCCAGTCGGGCTCCGTGCGGGCCGCTTCGCCCTGCACGAGGAGGTGGACCATCTCGTGCAGGATGATCTGGGCGAGGGTGTCGTCTGCATCGAGCTCCTCGTCGGGTGCGATCGCGACCTCGCCGCGACCGTCATACCAGACATAGCTGGTGGAGCGGCGGGCAAGCCGGAAGCCGGCCTGCTCGAGCAGTTCGACCCAGAGCAGGTCAGTCGCACGAACCGTCCCCACCGTCTGAACATCGCAGCGTGGAGCGATGGGTTGGCGGTCGAGGGGGTTCATGACATCACGAGAGCGGGCGACGGGATTCGAACCCGCGACCACGAGCTTGGGAAGCTCGTGCTCTACCAGCTGAGCTACACCCGCAGCAGGGTCTGGGGCTTCTGCCGAATCGAAGGGCTTTCGTCAAGACAGCGGCAGCGCGTTGCCGACGGTTCGCCTAGCTCCCGCTGCGGATCCGATGAAGCCGGGCCGCGATATCGGGGAAGGCTTCGGGCGCATGCTCCCAGAGCGGGAGGAACATCCCGGCAGCGAGTTCACCCTGCGCCGCGGCCTCGTAGGCGAGCCCAACATAGTACTGGACGAGGAGGTAGTCGGACTGTGCGAGCCCGCGGACCCGGAGCAGCCCGAGTAGTTCGGTCGCAGCCTCTGCGAAGGCTCCAGCGGCGAGCAGGCAGAGACCATGCTCGTAGGTGGCGGCCGCCGCGTGGGTGCCCGCGCGTTCGGAGGCCAGCAGCGCCAGCGCCTCCATCGCGTTGCCACTGAGGCGGAGCCGAATGGCCCGGGCAACCGCCGAGTCAGCGTCACGTCGCAGGAGCGAGTCGGAGAGGGTCAGCATGTAGATGGAGTGCGACGAGGGCCTGCCGATGGGGGCGTCGATGTCGCTCTCGTCGATCGACTCGCCGGTCTCGATGGAGAAGTCGTCATCATCCTCGAGCAGGTCCGGACTGACAGCCTCGTAGGCGCTCGTTGCCAGGGGGGCTCCGCCGCCTTGGGGCTGCGCGCCGAGGGCCGACAGGATGGCCTCGCGCTGGGGAGCACGCTGGAGGGTCTCGTCGGGGCTGGCCTCTGGGTCGTCTGACAGGAAGAGGTCACCGTGCCCATCTTCGGCCACAGCGCGGTGGGTGATGGAGGAGGGCGCCCCCTGCCACTCCTCGTGCTCGTGATGCGCCGCCTGGGCACTGGGCAGTTCATCGATGCGGGCGAGGATCAGTTCGGCGTGCTCAGGCCACTCGCCGAGGAGCTCGAAGAGGCGCGCGCGGGCGATGTCGTGGTCGCCTTCGCTGACCAGGATGGCGACCTCGGTGAGGGCGTCGTCAAGTTCACCGGGGAGGAAGTCCTCTGTACCAAGCGAGATGGTCGCGAGGTTGTCTGCCGACGCGCCACTGCCGAGCTGGGCGATGCCAGATTGCACGAGCGAACTCTCGAGCTGGCCAAGCAGTTCAGCGTCTGCCGCCATGCCTGCCGGACCCTGCCCGCTTGGCGCGGTGGGGCCGCCGAAGAGGGCGTCGAGCGCAGAGAAGGAGCCTGCATCGCCAACGGGTGGAGCGGGGCGGGGGGCGGGCGCCCTCGGTCGGCTCGCTGCGCGCCGCGCCTCAACCTCTTCGAGGAACTCCCGGACGTCGAGATGGCCCGGAACAATGGCGTCTGCCTCTGAGACGACGAGGGCAGCGCGGTCGAGGTCCTCGTCGATGACGAGACGGGCGAGCCTGACGATCTCGCGCACAGCCGCCTGGTCCTGACCGGCCTGTTTGTGGACCTCGATCTTGCGCCGGATGACCCGCTGGTTGCTGGGGTCGCTCTTGAGGAGCTGGCGGAGATGGTCGGTGGCGCGGTCGTAGAGGCTATACTTGAGGAAGACATCGACCTCGCCCATCCGACGCTCGATCTCATCGGTAGAGAGCGACGCATTGGCCTCAACCGGCGCAGCGGGCAGGCCCTGGAGCGAGAGCGATTCGCGGGCGCCGGCGTCGTCGGGGTCGAGCGCGATAATGCGTCGCAAGACCCGCTCTTCGTGTTGGCGGTGGCCATCTTCACGGTAGCCGGCGGCGAGCTCGCGCAGGACAGCGATGGCGCGCCCCTTTTCGCCCATGGAGACAAGCGCCTCGATGAGGAGTTCGAGCGCCTCTGCATCGTGCGGATCACGCTCTAGCAGCCGCTGGATGCGGGGTATCGCACGGGCGCCGCGCTGCGTCTCGGTGAGTGCGCGGATGAGCTGCCGGTGGCGCGACTCTTCGTCAGGGAAGTGGATGAGCAGCCGCTCGGCGACCTTCACAAACTCGTCGAGGCGACGGGTGCGGTGGAGGGTGTCGGCCGCAGCATTGAAGTGCTCCCGAGCGGGGAGCATAAGCATGTCTGCTGCATACTGCTCAGCGAGCCGGATCCGGTTGCCGACATGGTCGGGGTCTAGCTCCACCATGCGTGTGAGGATGGTGATGTAGGAGGCGGGGTCGCCGGCCTGGAGGTAGGCCTGCGAGACCTGGTCGAAGAGCAGCAGCGCATCGCTGAGCATGCCGGTCTGATAGTAGAGGTTGGCGAGCCGGATCTTCGCTTCAAGTTCGTCGGGCGAGAGCTTGATGACCTGCCGGTAGACCGCAACGGCCTTGGCGAAGAAGCCGCCAGCTTCGTAGATCAGGGCGACTTCGGCGTAGGTACGGACCGCGTCGCCCGGGTTGTTGGCCTTGAGGTAGAGCTCGGCGATGCGCTGCAGGGTGCGGACATCGTTGTTGTCCTCAGCGACAATCTTCTGCAGTTCCGCAATGGCCTTGGTGTACTGGCCTTTGAGACTGAACTTCTGGGCCGCTTCAGCGACTTTGATGCGGTCGATGGCCACCGGTTCCCTGGGTCAAGATGGGAGGCGAGCTCCCCAGCTGCCTCTCGCGGAGGAGTCTGAATCTTACTTCACGCGCTCGGCAAAAGTTGCAGTGCGGGTATCGACCTTAATCTTTTCGCCCTCCTGCACGTAGAGCGGAACCTGCACAACGGCGCCCGTCTCGAGGTAGGCCGGCTTGCTGCCTCCCTGTGCGGTGTCGCCCTTCACGCCGGGATCGGCGCGGACAATCTTGAGTTCGACGAAGGTCGGCACATCGATGTTGATGGCGCGGCCCCGGTAGAAGAGGAGGGTGACGGGCAGGTTGTCGATGAGCCAGGGGATGGCCTCTTCGACGGCCTCCTTACCCAGCGTGACCTGCTCGTAGTTCTCCTGGTTCATGAAGATGTAGTCCTCACCGTCGAGGTAGAGGAAGGTAGCCGACATTTCGAGCAGGTCGGGCACATCAACCTTGTCGCCTGAGCGGAAGTTCCGCTCGAGGACGCGACCGGTGATCATGTTCTTGAAGCGGGTCTTTACGATGGCGACGCCCTTGCCGGGCTTCACATGCTGGGCCTCGAGGACAACCCAGGGCTCCCCGTCCACTTCAATCTTGAGGTTCTTGCGGAAATCGTTGGTATCGTACTGAGCCATTGAGGATGCCTTGGTTTCGATTCAGTTGCGGCCTCTGCCGCGCGGGGCTCCTACCCTCTCACGGTCAAAGCCGCAAGGAGGATGGGGCGCGCAGAGCCTGCGCCTAGCGAGCAGCCGAGGCGGCAAGAGCCTCTACGGCGAGTTCGTAGCCCACTGCCCCAAGCCCGATGATGACGCCGGCCGCGAGGTCGGCCGTCACGGAGGTGTGGCGAAAACTCTCTCTGGCAAAGGTGTTGCTCAGATGGACCTCGATGAAGGGCAGGTTGGCAGCGATGAGGGCATCGCGGATGGCGACGGCGTGGTGGGTATAGCCGCCTGGGTTGATGATGATTCCTGTGACGCCGCGCGCCGGAGCGGCCTGAATCGCATCGATGAGTACCCCCTCGTGGTTGGACTGGAGCGCGATGAGTTCGTAGCCGGCGGCGGCCGCACGCTGCCCTACCCTCTCTTCGAGCGCCGCGAGCGTGGTGCTACCGTAGTGATGGGGCTCGCGGCTGCCGAGCAGGTTGAGGTTGGGACCGTTAAGGAGCAGCAGAGCGGGCATGGCGGGGCCTTGTGGCGGTGGCGCGGCGCCTTGACACCCATAGGGGGCAGGGATAGGGGCCGACTGCCCGTGGAGCGCCTGAATCTGTGCGCCTTCTGCGGGCGTTGCAAGCAGATTTCTGACAGGCAGGTAGACAGGTATGGCGAATCCGACGGATGCGAACTTCCTAGGCCGCGGCCGCGGCTGGATGGCAGCAGGAGTCGCCGCCCTCATCGCCCTGCTCTATCTGGTTCCGGCTGCCACCACGGGGCTCTGGGAGCCTTGGGAGACAGCACCTGCGACGCTGGCGCGCGGGCTCTCCGACGGAACGGCCGGCTCCGTTTTTGCGCCGATGCAATCGGGCGGTCTCTTCTCGCGGCCCTGGCTCGCCTCCCTGCTGGGGCAGTGGGGCTTCTCCGCCGGCGGCGGCAGCGAGCTCGGCCTGCGGCTCCCCGCGCTGCTCCTGGTGGTGGCTGCTGCGACGGCAGGCTTCCTGCTTCTGGATCGTTGGGTGGGGCGGCGGGCCGCACTGCTCGGCGCCCTGCTCTTTGCTGTGGTCCCCCAGGCGGCGCTCGGCGCGACCCACCTTGCTGCCGACGGACTCCTCCTCGGACTCTTCTCCTGCCTTGTCGTGGCGGTGGCGGAGATGGCGGCGTCGAATCGTGACCGTCGCCCCGGGCTCGCCGTCACGATCGGCCTGCTTGTTGCCCTCACGGCAGGCGCGCGCGGCGGCGTTGGGCTGGCATTGGCGCTTGGACTGCTCGCCGTGTCGGCGCTCGGGACGCGGCCTCGGGGGGGGTTCTGTCGCATCGGACTCGGCGTGGGCGTGGCCCTGTTCGCAGCGCTGCTGGTGCCGGCGGGTCTGCAGCTCTCGGGAGGCTGGGAGGCCGGCAAAGAGAGTTTCGGCCTGGCGATGATTGCAGGCCCTGCGCTGCTCCTTACGCTCACCTTCGGCCCCAAGAGCCGGCTCCGCGCGCTGTTCCACGGCGCGGGCGCTGCAGCGGCGGGCATCGTTGCCGCTGTCGGCGTTGTGCTTCCGCTCGTCCTCGCTGCCGGTGAGACTGGATGGCCGGAGGCGCTCAGCGGCTTCCTCTCCAATGCCTTCTTCACCTCGCGCACGCTGCCGATTCACCCCACCTTCGATGTCCTCATCCGAGTCACCGGCTACTCTCTCTACCCCACCATTGTCTTTCTCCCGCTGGCAGTTGCGCTGGCGTTCCGCCACGAGGACTCCGATCGCGGCGCCATCCTCGCTGTTGCCATTGGCGCGATGGGTGTGGGCTTTCTGGTGCTGGGCCTCTCCTCCACGCTCGCAGCGGTCTACCTGATGCCGGTCGCGATGCCGCTGGCCCTTCTGGTGGCCTCGGCGTTGACCGAGTCGCGGCCTGCGGAGGGCGATGAGAAGCGGAGTGCGACCTGGTCGCTCGCAGGCTTCGCAGCTCTCGTCCTGCTGGCGGTGACGACCAAGGATGTGGCCGAGAGCTACAACAAGGAGCTTGGCGTTCCGGGACCGCAGGTCCTGTTTGAATCAATCTTCCTCGATGGTCCGGCCACCTTCCCGAGCAGCTACCGCCTCGACATCATGCGGCCGCTCATCGCCATGTGGGGGTTGCTGTTGGTGGCAGTCTTCTTCTCGCCCATCGCCCAGCTATCGGCGATGGGGCGCTCGCTGTCGGAGGCCGTATCGGGAACGACCGGGCGGACGGCGTCGATGGTGGGTCGCAGCGGAGCGCTGCTGCAGTCGTTGGCAGGCCGCCTTGGCGCCCTCTTCACCCCCGCGCGGTCGGGGCTGTTGGTCTCTGCTGCGCTCGCGCTCTCCATCCTTGGCTGGGGCGGGGAGCTGCTGTTTCAGGCGATTCCCGAGGCGGCAGACCACTTCAGTCAGAAGGGGATCCTCGAGGAGTATGAGAACCTCGCCAAGGAGGGTGAGCCTCTCTTGATTGCGGGGATCGCCTCCAAGGATACGAGCTACTACTTCGGCGCCGCTTCCATGGAGCGGCTGCCGCGGGTGACGGAGCTTGAGGGCCGGTTCTGCGATGCGACAAGCCGCCTCTTTGCGGTCATCCCGGCGGCGAGCCTGGGCGAGCTGTATGCGACTCTCAAGCGGGTGCCTGAGGCTGGCCGCAGCTGCAAGCGTGCGCTGGAGCTCTTTGTCGTCGACGGACGCTCGAGCCGCTTTCTGCTGCTGAGCAACGAACTGCACCCCGACCGCGGCGAGCGGGACCAGAACTATGTCGCCGAGAGCATCTTCTCCAAGACGACGCTGCCCAAGACCGCCACGTTGGCGACCAAGAAGGTGACGGTCGATGGGAAGCTCCGGCTCTATGCCACGGAGATCCCGGCCGCGGTCGGCTCGGGCGATCCGCTCGTGGTTACGACCTACTGGGAGGTGCTGAGCCGCATCCCGTCGGACGCCGAGATGTTCATCCATGTCGACTTTGGGGGCAACCGGATCAACGGCGATCACAAGCCGGTCGGCGGCAAGTACCCCATGCAATACTGGGTGCCGGGAGACATCATCCGCGACGTGCACACCATGCCTGTCAGCCGGGCCGACAAGTCGGGCGACTACACGGTGTGGGGCGGTTTCTTCCGCGGCGACGACCGGCTGAAGGTCTCCCCGAAGGCGAACGACGACCGGGTCAACTTTGGCAAGGTTGCGATCAACAAGCGGGCATCGAAGAAGCCGTAGGGGCCGGATCGGAGGCGTCGGTTGGCACTACGCTCGCCGCACCGTTTGAGGTATGAGGGTGGTCATCGGGCGATGGCGCTTGCAGCCGTCCGCCTGCCGACTAGTTTCGACGTACGTGACCGATGGTGCCTTCGGGCCAACGACAAAGGAGTGAGCAAGATGAATGCAACCTGGAAGCGATTCTGCCTGACGCTGCTCGGTGCCGCCGCGGGCCTTCAAATGGCCGGCTGCGAGAGCGACATCACCCAGACCTTTGAGTCGGCCTTCGAGTGCGTGGAGAGCCCCTGCGCCGTCTCGTTCGAGAACCTGCAGCCGCGCCGCGCGAAGACGGCGGAGGTCACCATCCGGAGCGTGGGCGATGCGCCGCTGGAGATTACCTCCATCACCTTCGAGAGCGGCTCCGACAAGATCAGATACAGCGATCAGATGATCGTGGCGTTGTCGCGCTTCGGATGGGAGCAGGCTCCGTTCGACGCCGCCAAACCAGAACTGCGCACCTGGGTGGATTCCGACGGCAACGCTACCGGCGAAGGAACGGCCATCGTCCTTGAGCCCGAGACCTTCATCACGCTCGGCCTGACGATCACGCCCACTGCGGCGGGCGACACGGGCTGCCCCAACGACGGCACCGGCAACTGCGGTACCATCCTTATCAAGACCACGGCACGCGAGACCCCGGAGATCAGGATTGATGTTCAGGTGGACTCGCAGAGCGGCCGACCGGTCATTTCGCCCTCTACGCTCGACTTCGCGCCCGCTGTTGCCGGCATCACCCAGCAGCGCGAGCTGACCATCACGAACAACGGCACCGGCCCGCTCCAGATTCAGGGGATCACGGGCGTGGGGACGCCGCCGACGCTGTCCTGGATTGAGTCGACGAACCGGCCGCTTCCGCTCCTGATTGGGCAAGGGCTCAGCGCGAACTACAACGTCTCGTGGACGCCTGCGTCGGACGCTGAGTCGCTTGGCGGCACCTCGCTGCTCTTCGAGACGAACGCTGTGACGAATGGCACGGTGGGCGTCGGTCTCACTTCGAGCGGCACCGGCGAGGCGAACATCGAGATCAGCGAGGCAGGGCTCGACCTGGGCGAGGCGGCCGTCGGTACGACGGTCGCCCAGAGCTTCGACATCTGCAACCGGGGCGGCGCGACGCTCACCTGGGCCATCAACTCGGCGGGCTTCTCGCCCTCCGATGTGAGCGCCGAGATGCGCATCGCGACGGGTGCAGATGCCGGCGCAGAGACCCTCGCGCTGGGCGGCGAGCAGACGCTGGCGAGTCAGGCCTGCCAGACGCTGTTTGTGCAGTACACGGCCAGCTCCAACCGCACGGTCACCGGCAACTACGACATCGTCAGCAACGACCCGCAGACGGGCACGATCCGGTTTTCGGTCGCGGCTGGTTATGCGGTCCCCTTGCTGTCGGTGGGGCCCACGCAGCTCTACTTCAGCGGGTCGGACGCGGGCAGCACCACGCAGCTCAGCTTCGTGCTCTCGAACAAGGGGCGTGCTGACCTCGAGGTCACGGCCGTCAACAAGTCGCAAGACCGAGACGCGGAGTTCACGACCGACCTCGGCCTTCCCGCGACGCTCGGTCCGGGTGAGGCTCGCCGCGTCATCGTCAGCTACGCCCGCGCGGCCTCGGACTCGGCCTCGGTCGACAACGGACGCCTCGACCTTGTGACCAACGATCCCCGCGCGACCGGCGCCGGCGGCACCATCTTCCTCTTCGCCTACCACGAAGATGGCGTGCTCCCGCCGGACTGCTCCATAACCATCGCGCCTGCTGAGCCCTACCAGGTGGGCGACATCCTCTCGCTGGATGCCTCGAACACGACTCTGCCGGTGGGAGGCACCTTCACGCCAGCGCCCTACCTCTGGTC
>JBIIFW010000146.1:0-6372 GCA_044236985.1 Bradymonadia bacterium
CGCCGTTCGCGTCGTGGGCGACGAAGACCGACGCGGTGACGCTGGATTCACAAAGCTGCGGGAGGCAGGGATTCCGATGGCCTTCGGCGATGGCCAGCTGCCCTGGGCTCCCTCGCCGGGCATCTCCATGGTGCGCGGGAGCGACGACAACCGCATGTCGCACAACTTTATGGTGGTGGACGGCGCCACCGTGTTTGTAGCCTCGAGCGGCCCGGTCGTTGCCGGCGGCGTCCGCGCGCAGCTCTACAATGTGATGACCTCCGAGGACCTCTCGAAGGACTTCACGGGCGTCTTCCAGCAGATGTTCGGCGGCGTCTTTGCCACCACGGTCACCTCCTACGGTGAGCCGATGCCCTCCAACACCAACAACCGAACCCGCATCCCGATGCAGGACGGCTCGGTGCTCTCCACCTGGTTCGGGCCGCAGGAGCCGATCATCAAGGAGGCCATCGACCGCATCTACGCGGCCCGCTCCTCCGTCTACATGGCCACGACCGGCCTCTACAACAAAGAGCTCGTAGATGCCCTCCGCTACAAGGCTGCAGCGGGCTTCAGTGTGAAGGTGGTCGTCGACGCGGTTGGGGCGGATGCCGTGGGCAGCCGCCTGAGCCGTCTCGAGGGCGGAATCGCCGACCCCAACACGCCCAGCCCCAACGCCAGGGTGGTCCGGCGTCCGAATGTCGGTTTCAACACGCTGATCATCGATGCGGAACCCTCTGCAATCGACGGCACACAGGGTCCGGCCACGATGTTCGTGCCGAGCCAGCCCTTCATTGAGACCATCCCCTATGTTGCCGGTGCAGCCGGCTTCGAGCCGCGCCCCTGCGACACCTTCTTCGACAGCAACGCCTGGGCCATCGCGGAACAGAGCACCTCCAATCACCCCCTCCTCCGCCAGGTCGCGCAATGGATCATCGACGAATCCTCGCGCTGATTGCGCCCCTCTTCGCGCTGCTCGCAGCCTGCGCCATCACGCCCGATGAGGCCGATGTTGCCCAAGCCGCAAATCCGCGGCTCGATGTCTACTTCAACAGCCCCGCGACCCGCACCGAGACGGGCTCCGACGCCAACACCGACGACGTGCTGGTGCAGACCCTCGACCGGGCCCGCGTCTCGATCGACATGGCCGTCTACGGCTTCAGCCGCCGAACCGTGATCGATGCCGCCATCCGCGCCCACAACCGAGGCGTCCGCGTGCGGGTTGTCGGCGATGCCAAGAGCAACACCGGTTACACCGGCGGCTACCTCGACATGGACCGGCTCAACATCCCGATGCAGGCCGGCAACCAGAACCACATCATGCACAACAAGTTCTTCATCGTCGATGAACAGCGTGTGTTTGTGGGAACCGGGAACATCACCAGCAACAGCTTCGACCGCGACAACAACGCCTGGGTCATCATCGACTCGCCGGCCGTCGCGCGTGATTTCACGGCCGAGTTCGACCAGATGTTTGCCGGCCGCTTTGGGGCGGCGAAGGTTCGGCTGGAGAATGGCGAGAGCTACAACGTGGGTGACACCCGGGTGGAGGTCCGCTTCGCCCCGCAGGAAGATGCGCTGGGTGGCCTGTTGCAGACGATCAACGAGGCGCAGGGCTCTGTTCGGTTCTTCATCTTCGCCTTTACCAAGGACTCGGTCGGCTCGGCCCTCATCGCCAAGCACCGGGAGTTCTCTGCCTACAACCAGTTCTGCGATCCTGCGCTCAACCCCGTGCTGGTAGATGGGGCAGGGCAGGGAGGCGCCGCGGAGGCTCACCGCGCGCTTCACGCCTGCGGCACTGCGCCCTTCGCACGGAAGGTGGTTCAGGGCGTGGTCGATCGGTCGCAGCTGCACTCCAACGGCCCCTACCACGAGTTCTATCGGCTGCTGACCGCAGGCGTAGATGTCGTCCTCGACGGCAACGAGAACGCCGGCCAGCCTGGTGACTATCAGGCCGGTGGCGCCCGCCAGCACGACAAGACGGTGGTGGTCGACGGTGGTCTGCCCACGGCCAAGGTCTGCACGGGCTCCTTCAACTGGTCGTCGAGCGCGACAGGTTCAAACGACGAGACGCTGCTCGTGCTTCACGGAGAGCGGCTCACGGCGCAGTATGTCGAGCAGTTCGAGCAACTCTACGCGGAGGGCGACCTCGCCGGCAACCGGCACGCCGGCGACGGCACACAGCTTGCGGCTGGCGACATCGTCTTCAACGAGATCCAGTGGGATGGCTACAACGGCACCATCGACCCCACCGATGCCGGCGGCGACGATGTCTACAATGATGAGTTCATCGAACTGCTCAACACGACCGATGAGGCGATCGACATCTCCCTCTGGACGATCGCGACGGACGAGGATTTTGTCCTCGGCTTCTACCCCGGCACCATCATCGGCCCCCGCGAGCGCTTTCTCGTCGTGGATCACAACCTGGCCCCCTTCCAGGATGGTGTCCCGCAGACCGAGGTCTCGGCCTACCGCAACGCCGACTTCATTATGAATGTGGCCAACGACCCGCGCTTCCTGCGCCTCTCGCTGCACAACTTCGACTTCCGGCTCCGGCTGCTCGACCCTCGCGGCACAGAGTTTGACCGCGCGGGCGACGGCGGCCCCGCCTTCTTCGGTGGTCGCGCAGCCTCGGGGACCCCGGCGCGCAACGTCTCGATGGAGCGCATCCACAACGACTGTTCGACGGCCACCGGCCCCTGCGCCCGGTTCACCGCCGGCGATTCGCCCGCAGCCTGGCGCGCCTGCAGCGCGCCCAAGGGCGGCGCCAATGTGAACGAGGCCTTCCAGTCCTACATCATCGCCACCCCCGGAGAGCCCAACAGCGGCGGGGAGTTCATCGCTCCCGAAACGGCCGACTTTCGTGCCTTCGGAAATGGAGCCCCCTGACCATGCGCAACCTGCTCCTCCTGCTGCTCGCCACCGCTCCCCTGTCGGCCTGTGCCGCGCCGCAGAAGGCCAGCCCGCCCCCTGCATCGGCTCCCGCGCAGTTGGACGGCACGCTTTCACTCCTCTGGACCCAGACCTCGGTCGAGTTCGCGGCCTTGACGCGTGCTGCCTTCGGTCAGGCGGCCTCTGCGCTTCCCGCCCTCGTTGCAGACCCCACCGCCTTCGCTGCGGTGGAGCAGACGGCTGCTGCGGCGCTCCCACCTGCCGTGATCCTCGACCTCGACGAGACGGTTCTCGACAACAGCGCCTATCAGGTCTGGCTCGTGAAGACGGGGCAGAGCTACACCTCCGACACCTGGGCAGCCTGGTGCGACGCGGGCGAGGCCACGCTGATTCCCGGCGCGCGTGAGTTCCTGCTCGGTGCAGTCGCTCAGGGTGTAACGCCGCTCTACATCTCGAACCGCGACGCCTCCTGCGAGGCCGCAACCCGGCGCAACCTGGAGGCGCTGGGCGTGCCGATTGTGGAGGCCGACGGCGTCGACGCCGTGCTGCTCAAGAAGGAGCAGCCCACCTGGGGCTCCGACAAGGGCACCCGCCGTCTCGAGTTGGCCAAGCGCTACCGGATCGTGATGCTTGTGGGCGACAACTTCGGCGACTTCCTCGACGGTATCGCTCTCTCCATCGCCGATCGCGCCGCGCTCGCGGAGCCCTATGTGGGCTGGTGGGGGAGCCGCTGGATTCCGCTCCCCAATCCGCAGTATGGCTCATGGGATGGGGCCGCCTTCGGGCACAAGTCCTCCCTGCCGTCGGCGGAGCAGACCTCCGCGCGCGTGGCTGCGCTGCGTGGCTGGGCTGGGCCGTCACCGAAGTAGTCTCCGGCCCCAGCCGCGGCCGACCTAGCGCTTCTGTAGCGCCTGCTTGCGGGCAAGCAGTTCGCGGTTGCCGGGCAGGGCCTTGAGACCGGCCTCTACGATGGCGAGCGCCTCGCGGCCCCGGTCTGCAGCGGCAAGTGCGTCAACGAGCGCAAGCCTGTAGCGGGGCAGACTGCCGCCACTCGCGTCGAACGCCGCCTGCGCGTGGGTGACGACCAGCGCTGGCGCAAGGATGCCCGCGTGGGCCAACGCCTGTTCCACCACGGCTGCATGTGCCTCCGGATCGCTCCCGCGCTCGTTGGCGCGGCGTGAGAGCATCGGGAGCGAGAGGTCGAAGCGGCCACCCTCTTGGTAGGCCTGCACCAACAGTTCGGTCCAGGCGCTGGGTGCCCAGGCCCGCTCGGCGTCTGCTTCCAGAAGGTCGGCGACCTCACCCCATGCGGCCCGAGCCGCGAGGAGCTCTGCCAGCTTGGTCCGCGCCTCCACCGCCTGAGGTGCCGTGGCGAGCGACTGCCGAAGCGAGCGCTCTGCAGAGAGCTTGTCGTCATGGCCGAGCTGCAGCAGCGCCATGAGGTAGAGGGCGTCTGGCTGCGAGGGTTCCGTGGCCAACACCTTATCGGCGAGCCGCTGCGCGGCCTCGTCGTGACCGGCGAGGAGCTCTGCGCGCCCCATCAGTACCTGTGCTGGCAGGAGCTCTCCGGAACGGGCCGAAATGTCAGAGAGCGTCTGCAACGCGAGGTTGGCATCTCCGACATCCAGCTGCGCCTTCGCCAGCGCCAGGGCGATCTCGGCGTCGGCCGGTGCATACTGCTGGGCGCGGGTGAGCACCGTCACGGCACGCCGGGACTGATGCACCGCCGTCATCATCCGTCCGATGCGGAGGAGGTAGATCGGCCTGCGCTCATACTCCGCCGCCCGCGCCAGCGCGTTCACCACATCGGTCGAACTGCCGGTCGCCATGAAGAGTTGGGCCAGCGCAAGCCTCGCCTCGGTGTTGGAACCATTGGCGAGGATGGCCTCTTGAAAGCTCGCGGCGGCATCGCCTTGGCCCAGCGTCACGCTGCAGCGACCGATGAAGGTGAGCGCGGCAGAGAGCTGCAGGGGCGTGGCCGAGCGCTTGCCCTGGGCGACGACCTGCTTGCTCAGGGCGGTTGCCTCATCGCAACGGTTCAGGCGAAGCCGCGCCTCCGCGGCACCGAGCTGGGCATCGATTGAGCTTGCACGCGTGGCGAGCGCGGTATCGAAGGTGGCGGAAGCCTCCTCCGTGCGTCCCTGCGCGAGTTGCAGGTTGCCCAGTGAAATCCGCGCCGACAGGTAGTTGGGGTTGGCTGCGAGGGCCCGCTTGAAGCGACGCTCCGCCTCGGCCTGGTTGCCGGCCTGCTGCGCCGTCAGGCCCTCCTGAAACTCGGCCTCATCGGCCCCGTTCATGAAGGCGGCCCCGGCGCTCGACTCAGTTGCCGGCCCCGCGCATCCCACGGCAGTGGCGGTGAGGGAGGCGGCGACAATCGCACCCAAGGTGCCGTGATGGATGCGCATGGTAGGGAACCTCGAAGGAGCGGTTAGGGAAGGGCTCAGAAGGCCCAGCTGAACTTGGACTGGACGGTCCAGGCGTTGCCTGCGGTCACATCGGAGCCGTAGGTCGAGGCAAACCCCTCGCGACCCTCGTAGATTGCCACAACGGAGTCGAGCCGCTCGCGGCCAGTCTTGCCGTTGAAGGCTGCGCCGGGCACATAGTAGCCGAAGGAGAGGTCGGCGCTGTAGCGGGGCTCGCGGTAGTAGAGGGCCGCGTCAGCCTCGACGCCGTAGAAGCCCTCGCCCGACGGCGTCAGCTCCGAGTCGACCGCCGTGGCTGCGATGAGGTCAAATCGAGCGCCCAGGATATCGTTCTGCTTCGCAAGGAAGTCGAACGAGAAGTAGGGGTTGATGTAGTAGGCGTTGGTGATGGCGCCGATGACTTCACGGAACATGATCATGTCGATGAAGTAGTTCCGGTCGAAGCGGAAGTTGGTCAGGTTGGGCTCGCGGTCGCTGATCTGCCACTCGTCCTTGACGGCGAAGGCGGAGATCTGGCTGCAACCGGCGGGGTTCGCCGGGTCGCACTTCTCGATGGTCCGCGGCGAGGCATAACCGGCGTTGAAACCAGTGGCCATCGCACCCTTGCTGTAGTCCAGCTCCATCGCGACGCCGAGCTGGTCGATGTCGCGGGGCTTGGCAGGGGTGTTGCTCTCCGGGCCTGCATTCTCGAGGCTTCCCTTGATGGCTGCGGCCTCGAGCTCAAAGCGGATGCGCTCCATAGCGCGGGGCTCCGAGGTGTAGCGGAACCAGAAGTCCAAGATGTTGGCCTGCGCACCACGCGCGATCCAGGTGTCGTCGAGGAGAGCGTTGTCGACGCCGTTTGCGCCTTCGATGGCACCGGCTTCGGAGCTCAGACCCTGCTCGCGATAGACGTAGTAGAGGCCGTAGTCGAAGGCCGGCGCGCGCAGCTCCTTGAGGAGCCTGTTGCGCTCTGCAACATCAGCCGGCTGCAGCGGGCGGCTGAAGAGCGAGACGACATAGCTCGTCACATCGTCATCCTGCGACAGGTCGTTGGCCTGACCGAAGTAGTCGATCGACTTCTGCGTCGACGGGC
>JBIIFW010000148.1:0-6293 GCA_044236985.1 Bradymonadia bacterium
GAGCAGCAACCGCCGCCGCCCATCGGCATCGACAACAGCCTCCGGCATGAGGCAGACCGCCTCCCACATGCTCAGCACCGCGCCCTCGACGCCCGACTCGGTCAGCGCTGCAATGGTCGCCGACTGCGCCTCCACAAACCGACCAACCCGCGTCCGACGGAGCCCCGTCAGGTGGCCAAAACAGCCGAGCTCGCGGCCCACGTCGCGACCAAGCGAGCGGATATAGGTCCCCTTGGAGACCTCTGCGGCAAACGAGATGGCGCTTCCATCGCGTCCCGTGACGTGGAAGACTGGCACCTCCACATCCCGCGCCGGCAGCACGAACTCTTTGCCGGCCCGCGCCATAGCGTGCGCCCGCTCACCGTCGATGCGGATGGCCGAAAACTGGGGCGGAACCTGGGTCTTGCGGAGTCGGATACGCTCAAAGGCAGCCGCAATATCACCATCCGACAGCGAGGAGGCATCGCCCTCATGGAGCACCCTCCCCTCCACATCATCGGTGTCTGTCTCGGCGCCGAGCTGCAGCACGCCCGTGTAACCCTTGTCGGTCTCGGTCAGGTAGGGAACCAGCCGCGTCGCAGCGCCGAAGCAGATGGGCAGCAGCCCTGTGGCCATGGGGTCGAGTGTACCCGTGTGGCCCACCTCCCGGGTCCGGAGCAACCTGCGCACCGCACCCACAACATCGTGCGAGGTAGGGCCACGGCTCTTGTCGATGAGGAGCAGCCCCGCGGGGGTCTCCTTCACAGCTGCTCCGTCAGCGCAACCAGGCGTGCTCGAATCTCGGCCGCCTTCTCATCGCGGAAGCAGCCGGCCGCATGTTTGTGACCGCCCCCGCCGAGCTCCTGCGCCAATGCCGAGACATCGACGCGGCCGCGCGACCGGAAGCTCACCTTGTAACCCCGCGACTCGCTGCCGGTCAGCATCGCGGCGACCTCGACCCCCTCGATGGAGCGGGCATGATTGATGAAGCCGTCAGCAAGCGATGCGTCGCAACCGAGCTCCTCGAGCAGCGCGTCTGTGAGCGTCAGAACCGCAAGCCGGCCTCCGGGCGCAACCCAGAGCGTATCGAGCACCCTGGCAAGCAGCCGCGTCCGCTCGATGGCCTGCGACTCGTAGACGTGGCTGCTGACCTCCCAGACATCCATCTGCGTCGCGAGCAGCCGCATGCCCAGCTCCATCGCCTCGGCAGAGGTCGACTGGTAGCGGAACGAGCCCGTGTCGGTCGCGATGCCAACCCAGAGCGCCCGGGCGAGCTCGGGGGTGAGCTCCACGCCCAGCGCCGAGACGATGCGATAGACCAGCTCCGCGGTGGCGGGCGCCAGCGCGTCGTGGACAAAGACCTTGGCGAAGTCGGGGTCGAAGGTCACATGATGATCCACGACCAACAGCCGCTCGCTCCAACCCTGCAGGGGAAACTGCTTGCCAACGCGATGGCGCTCCGAGCAGTCGAGAACAACGGTCAGGTCGAAGCTGGCCTCCTCGGGCAGCGTGCGAACATAGCGACCGTGAGGGTCCAGAAAGCGGAGATTGGCAGGCAGCGGGTCGACGTTGAAGTAGGTCACCGAAAGCCCAACCGCCTCGAGCGCAAGCCCCATCGCGAGGCTCGAACCGATGGCATCTCCGTCGGGCGACTCGTGGCTCACCACGATGGCTGTGCGCGATTCGGCGATCAGGGCCAAGGCGCGTTCGATGGCCTCGTCCACTCCGGGGTGACTCCAAGAGAGCGCCGGGGCCGGCGCGTTCCGAGGGGTCCGCGCGTGACTGCCGCCACCGCCCATCGCTACTCCTCGTCTGCCGGCTTCGGGAGCTTGGCGAGGAGCGTCTCCATCTGCCGGCCCGATTCTACCGACTCATCGAAGGCAAAGGTCAGCGTGGGGACCGACCGCAGCCGGAGGTTCTTCGCCATGTTGCTTCGCAGGAAGCCCGCTGCAACCGCGAGCGCCTTGGCGGTACGGTCACGAACCGCCTTGTTGGGCGGCTCGCTGGCAACCATCACCCAGTAGACCTTGGCGACGGTCAGGTCCGGGCTGACCCGAACGCCGGTGACCTCAACCTGCTGCAAGCGCTCGTCACGGGTCTCGAGCAAGAGCGCGCTGGCAATCACGCTCTTGATCTCGTCCCCGACTCTGTCTGCCCGACTGTTCTCCCGCATCTCGGCTCCTGACGACGCCTAGAGCGTCGCGGCGGTTTCCTTCACGCGGTAGGCCTCGATGATGTCTCCAGCCTTCACATCGTTGAAGCGATCGACGGAGATACCGCACTCGAAGCCGGTCTTGACCTCTTTCTCGTCCTTCTCGAAGTGGCGAAGCGACGAGATCGTCGACTCGTACACGACGCGACCATCGCGAACGACGCGGGCCTTTGCATTCCGGAGCAGCACGCCGTCGGTGACCATGCAACCGGCAACCATGCCAACCTTGCTGACCTGGAAGACCTTGCGGACCTCCGCGCGACCGATGTGCTCCTCTTCGAGCACCGGCGAGAGCAGGCCGGCCATGAGCCCCCTCACCTGGTCGAGGAGCTCATAGATGATGGAGTGCGCCATTATCTTGATGCCGTTCTGCTCGGCCATCGAGGCCGCACGCGGCTCGGGACGAACATTGAAGCCAAGCAGGACGACGCCGGCATCGCCGACGGAGGCTGCAAGGTTGATATCGGACTCCGTGATGGAGCCGACCGCAGAGTGGAGCACGCGGACCGAGACATCCTTGGTCCCGAGCTTCTTGAGCGACTCGCAGATGGCCTCGACCGAGCCCTGCACATCGCCCTTGACGATGACCTTGAGCTCCTTGAGCTCTCCGGCCTTCATCATAGCGGCGATACGGTCGAGCGTGTTGCCAGCGCCCGCCGCAGCGGCCTGGTTGTTGCCCGATACGGTGATGTCGGCGCGGCGGTTCATGGCCGTGTAATGCTCGACGATGGCGCGAGCGTCGCGCTCGTCCTTCACAACGTAGAAGCCCTCGCCCGAGTCGGGAACGCCGGACAGACCGGTGATTTCCACGGGGTGAGCGGGGAGCGACGAGGCGCGCTGGTGGCCGCGGTCGTCGGTCATCGTACGGACCTTGCCCGAATGACGGCCGATAACCACGATGTCGCCCGTCTTGAGCGTGCCCCGCTGCACGAGCACCGACGCGACAGGGCCGCGGCCCTGGTCGAGGCGGGACTCGATGACGAGACCCTCTGCGGGGCGGGTGACGCTCGCCTTGAGCTCAAGGATTTCGGACTGAACCTGAATCATCTCAAGGAGACGATCCACGCCCTGGCCCGTCTTGGCCGAGACCTCGACGAAGATGGTCTCGCCACCCCAGGTCTCGTCGACAAGACCAAACTGGGTGAGCGACTGCCGAACCGCTTCCGGGTTGGCTGATGGCTTATCAATCTTGTTCATCGCCACGATGATGGGCACGTTGGCTGCCTTCGCGTGGTTGATGGCCTCGATGGTCTGGGGCATGACGCCGTCGTCCGCCGCGACCACGAGCACGACAACGTCGGTCGCCTTGGCACCACGGGCACGGAGGGCGGTGAAGGCCTCGTGACCGGGGGTGTCGAGGAAGCAGACTTCGCCGCCCGGGACACGCACCATGTAGGCGCCGATGTGCTGGGTGATGCCGCCCGCTTCGCCCGCAGTGACCTTGGCCTTGCGGATGTAGTCGAGGAGCGAGGTCTTACCATGGTCAACGTGACCCATGACCGTGACCACAGGAGGACGGGGAAGGAGCTTGTCCTTCTCCTCATCAATCTTCGGAAGGTACTCGGTGATATCGAAGCCGAGCTGCTCCACCTTGAAGCCATAGATATCGGCGATGAGGGTGGCGGAGTCGAAGTCGATGGAGGTGTTGATGTTGGCGCCGCGGACGCCGAGCTCAAACATGAGCTTCATGGCGATCTCGCCGGCCTTGACGCTCATCTGGTGAGCAAGTTCGGAGACCGGGATGGACTCGCGCATCTTCACGATGCGCTTGTGCTCCGCAGTCGCGCCGGCTGCCTTCTGCGCGAAGCCCTGCGACATGGGGATGATCGGGCCGCTACCACGCTTCTTGCTTCCGCCGAGCAGCTTCTTGGCCTTGTCCTTGTCATAGAGATCGCGGCTCTGCACAACGCGCTTGGTCGCGCCGGCATCGGCAGGCGAGGGGCCACCGGGACGGACGCCCGGGCGGTTATTGGGACCGCGGCTCGCATCGACGCGCTGGTTGAGCAGCTCTGCGCTCATGGTGCCTACGACACGGGCGCCACCGGGGCGGCGAGCCTGTGCGGCCGCATCGGCCTCACGGCGCGCGAGAGCAGCGAGCTCCATGGGGTTGGGCTGGCCGGGCGAGACGGACACCTCGCCCTCCACCCGAGTCACGACGGTCGCAAACCGGCTGCGGCGGACCTCTGGCTCCGCGGCCTCGGCGACAGGGTAGGCATCAGGAGCATCCGCGGAGACCTCTTCGGCGTCAACTGCGGGCGTGCTGCGAGTCACAACGGTTGCAAAGCGGCTGCGGCGCGGCTCATCAGCCGACGGCTGCTCCGAATGGGTCTCGACTGGAGCGGCGGCAGCGGCGGCCTCAGGCTCCGGCTCCGGCGTGGCAAGCTGCCGCGTCTGAACTGTTGCAAAGGTCCGGCGCTTGACGGCTCCTGCGGCCTCAACGGGCGAGGCAGGAAGCGTGGCCGACGGCAAAGGCTCCAGCGACGCCGCCGCAGGCTCCTCTGCCTCAACGACAGGCGCGGGCTCGAATGATGGCTCTGCCTTCTTGGCAGCAACACGACGCTTCGGCCGCTCCTGGGACTCCTGTTCGTCGTCCCCCTCATCAACCTGCTCGGCTTCGACCTCTGCCTCAACCTTGGCCTTCTTCTTGGCTGCAGGTGCGGGCGCTGGCGCTACCGCCTCGGCCGGTTCGGCCTCTGCTTCAACCTTGGCCTTCTTCTTTACAAGCGGAGCCGTTGCGGGCGCCGCCGGCTTCTCCACGGCAGCAGGCGCGACCACCTTGCGGCGGACCGCAGGCTTGTCTGCCACTGCGGCCGGCGCATCGTTGTCCAGCAGCGCCATGATGCGGTCCACATGGTCGTCGCTGAGGATGCTGTACTGAGGACGGGCCTTGTCCAGCGGAATCTTCAACTTCTTGCAGGCTTCGATCAGCTCCAGCTGGTCTTTGCCGTACTCTTCTACGACCTCGGTGAGCCGTCTCGACATGGGTGCTCTCAACTCGTGACAAAGCCTATGCGCAAATTGCGCTACGCGCCGATTCTCCTAGTCCGATCGTGCAAGAATCGGCAAGGGGAATGGCTAAGATTCGAGAGATACCTTCGAAAAGCCCGACCCCGGAAAGGCAGCGAGCAGTTTCGAGCAGCGCACAAGCTCGGCGCCGAACGGACCACGGCGCACCGCGAGCGAACCAACGAAGGCCCGACCCAGCGCCTGCCCGATGCGTGCTCCCCCGCCCGCGTAGGAGATATGCTCCACCAGGTAGGCACGCGCAACCGATGCCTCCTTCTTGAGAACCGCCGGACCGAGGTCGCCCGCAGTCAGCAGCAGCGACAACTTCTTGCGCCCAAGAACCTCACCGACAGCCTCCGACCCCACCGAAACCTTTGCGGCGCGGAGCGCCAGACCTAGGCGCTGAAAGAAGTGCTCCTCCCCCAACGCCACGAAGGTAGCGAGCGCCTCCTCCTCCGTCGGGACAATCACACGCTCCTTGAAGACGCGAGCGAGGACGCCCGGCTTGGCCAGCGCAGCAACACAGGCGGGAGCCGCATGCACCGAAGCGCCGCGACCGCTCACCCGCTCTGCCCGACCGCTCCAATCGGCGCGGGGACGGTGGTCAAGCTGGAGAAACCAGTGAACCAGCAGCCCTTCACCGGCCGGCTCGCCGCAAGCTGTGCAGCATCGTTGCTCGGTCGGTGCCCGGGGTGCCAAGGGTCAGGACTCCGTGTCGGAGTCAGCAGCGTCGGCACCATCCGAGCCACCAGCGTCGGCCTCAGGGATGCCATGCGTCTCGACGTGCGAGTCATACCGCGACTGGTTCAGCGTGAGCCAGGCTGCACGAATCTCCTCGTGCTCGACCGCCTCCTCGGCGGAGACACCCCGCTGCGCGAGCCACTTCTTGGCCGCAGCCACAATCTGCTTTGCCTTCTTGCTGTCGAGACCCGTGAGAGCCGCAAAGCGGTTGGCATCCTCTTCGAGTGCGACCTGCACAGGGGTCAGGTAGCCACCCGTGTGAATCTGCGCCGCGACCTTGTCGCCGATGCCGCGGATCTCCATCAGCTGTTCGCGCTCCAGCTCCACTTCGGAGAGCGCCTCGCCGCTCCGCTTG
>JBIIFW010000149.1:0-6272 GCA_044236985.1 Bradymonadia bacterium
ACCGTCATGGCCACCTCGCCGCGGCGACAAGCACGGGCGGCGTGCTGCTCCGGTTGGCGGGCCGCGTTGGCGATGTCCCCATCCCCGGAGCCGGCACCTACGCCTCCGCGGCGGGCGCGGCGAGTGCGACAGGGCGCGGCGAGTACTGCATCCGGACGCTCACCACCAAGTCGGTCTGCGACCGCATCGCAGCCGGCATGAGCGCTGCAGAGGCAGCGCGTGCCACGCTCGATGAGGTCAACCGGCTCACCGGCCCTGAGACCGGAATGATTGTCGCCGACCTGGCCGGCGGCGTGGCGGCAGTCCACGCGACCGAGGCGATGCCACACGCCTTTGCAACTTCCGAAGACCCCAGCCCGACCGCCCGCATGGTCGCACCCTGAAGCAAATCCCAGACGAGGAGAACCGCACATGACCGAGACGACGACGAAGCCCTGGACCCAGCCGATGCCCGATGCGCAGTTCGACGTCATGCGTCGGATTCTCGCGGCGCCGAGCCCGATTGGCCTCGAAGCAGCGATGACCTTCGGCGTGCTCGAGCCCTACTTTGAGGAGTTCAAACTCCCCGGTTGGGCTGCGCTCCGCTTTGCGGGCAGCGCGGGCGTCGTCTTCGATACCCATCCTGGGGAGACCGAGCGCTTCTCCGTCATGCTCATCGGCCACGCCGACAAGATCCGCATGCAGGTCCGGAGCATCTCCGAGGACGGCAAAATCTGGATTGATAGCGACTCCTTCATGCCGGCGACCCTGTTAGGCCACGAGGTGAAGATCTTCTCGGAGAGTGTCGAGAGCCCCGGCAGCTACCGCGTGATCGAGGGCGGCACCATCGAGGCCATCGGCGCGATTCACTTCGCCGACCTGCCGCTGCGACAGGGTGAGAAGGGCATCAAGCCCAACATGCTCTACGTGGAGCTGCAGCTGCACGGCGAGAAGCGGCGCGACCAGGTCGAGAAGCTCGGCATCCGCACGGGCGACAGCATCATCTTGAACCGTCAGATCAAGCGGGGCTTCGCGCCCAACACCTTCTACGGCGCCTACCTCGACAACGGCCTCGGCTGCTTCGTGACGATGGAGGTCTGTCGGCTCATCGCAGAGGCAGGCGGGCTCAGGAACATCCGGCTTCTGGGCGGCATCGCGAGCTACGAGGAGATTGGCCGCCTTGGCAGCCGCGTGCTTGCCGGCGAGATGCGGCCTGATGCGGTCATCGCCATCGATGTGAACCACGACTACGAGGCCGCGCCCGGCGTGGGCGACCGGCGCTTCAACCCGCTCGCGATGGGCAAGGGCTTCACGCTCGCCGTCGGCTCGATCGTCAGCGAGGCGCTCAACACGGTCATCGAGTCAGCCTCACGCGAATCGGGCGTCCCCTTCCAGCGCTCGGTGGTCGGTGGTGATACTGGTACCGACGCGATGGCAGCCGTCTTCGCTGCGATCGATGCTCCTGCAACCTCGATTGGCTTCCCCATCCGCAACATGCACACCATCTCCGAGTCGGGTCACACAGGCGATGTCCTCGCCTCCGCACACGGCATCTTTGCCGCGCTGCAGAAGATGGATGCGATGCACGACGGTGCCGGCGTGACGCGCGAGAGTTTCAAGCAGCTCCACCCGCGGCTCGACCTGGCCACGCCGCTCCGCAAAGAGGCCTAGGCCTCTAGGACCATCGCGGCCCCGAACGACAGAGGCCTCCTTGCCCGCGAAAAGCGGATGAGGAGGCCTCGTTCGTTTTGGCGTCTGGCGCTTACTGGCCGGGCTTGGCGCGACCGCCCCGCTCGCGCTCGAGGCGCTCCTTGAACTCGATGCCGTGACGGGCCCAGGGCCGGAGCGCGAGGCGCTTCATGCCGATCGGTTCGCCCGTCCCTTCGCAGTAGCCATATTCGCCGCGCTCGAACTTCGCGAGGGCGCGGTCGATCTCCTGCAGCTTCTTCTGCTCCTTGTCGGCGAGCCGGAGCAGGTAGGCCTGCTCAGACTGGCGCGTGGCGAGGTCCATCTCGTCGGGGAGATTGTCGCTCTCGCCGGTGACCTCATTCACGTGCTCCTGGAGTTTCACCAAGGTGCGCTCACGCTCCTCGATGAGCATGGCACGGAGCGCCTTGAGCTCCTCCTTGGTGAGCTCCTCGGCCTCGCCGTAACTCTCGGGCTCGGCGGCGTCGGAGGCACGCGACGGGGGCTTGGGCGGGTTCAGAGAGTTCATGAAACTTGGCACAGGAGCGGCGAGGATGCTGCCGACGCCTCCAGTCTTCTTCGCGGTCACAGCAGGCTCCAACGTTTCGGGCGTAACTTCGGCGGTCTTGGCGGGGACAATGGCAGGTGGTGCGGCCTTGGCGGATGCCTTGGCTGCGGGCTTGGACGTTGCATTGGGGGCAGGCGCAGGAGCAGGCTTGGCCGCGGGAGCCGGAGCCGGAGCGGCCTTCGCGGCAGGAGCCGGAGCGGCCTTCGCGGCAGGCGCAGGAGCGGGCTTCGCGGGTGCCTTCGCGGCGGGCTTCGCTGCGGGAGCCGGAGCGGCCTTGGCCGAAGCCTTCGCGGCGGGTTTCGCGGGTGCCGGAGCGGCCTTGGCAGGTGCCTTGGCTGCGGGCTTCGCGGGTGCCGGAGGGGCCTTGGCCGAAGCCTTCGCGGCGGGCTTCGCAGCAGCCTTGGCAGGTGCCTTGGCCGGAGCCTTGGCGGCGGGCTTCGCAGCAGCCTTGGCAGGTGCCTTCGCTGCGGGCTTCGCTGCGGGCTTCGCAGCAGCCTTGGCGGGTGCCTTGGCGGGTGCCTTGGCCGGAGCCTTCGCGGGTGCCTTGGCGGGTGCCTTGGCAGGTGCCTTGGCGGGTGCCTTGGCGGGTGCCTTGGCCGGAGCCTTCGCGGGTGCCTTCGCGGCGGCCTTGGCCGAAGCCTTCGCGGCGGGCTTCGCAGCAGCCTTGGCCGGAGCCTTGGCGGCGGGCTTCGCAGCAGCCTTGGAGGGTGCCTTGGCGGGTGCCTTGGCTGCGGGCTTCGCAGCAGCCTTTGCCGGTGTCTTTGCCGAAGCCTTGGCGGCGGGCTTGGCAGGTGCCTTCGCTGCGGGCTTCGCAGCAGCCTTCGCAGCAGCCTTTGCCGGGGCCTTCGCGGCGGGCTTAGCTGCAACCTTGGCAGCAGCCTTTGCCGGGGCCTTCGCGGCGGGCTTAGCTGCAACCTTGGCAGCTGCCTTCGCGGCGGGCTTAGCTGCAACCTTGGCAGCAGCCTTAGCCGCGGGCTTGGCAGGTGCCTTCGCAGCTGCCTTTGCTGCGGGCTTGGCAGCTGCCTTTGCTGCGGGCTTGGCAGGTGCCTTGGCTGCGGGCTTGGCAGGTGCCTTGGCTGCGGGCTTGGCAGGTGCCTTGGCTGCGGGCTTCGCAGCAGCCTTAGCTGCGGGCTTCGCAGCAGCCTTAGCTGCGGGCTTTGACGATTTCTTGGGACTTGCGCTCATGGCGATCAGCTCCTCATCATTCAGAACAATCTCGGCCTGTCATCGGCAGTCAATGTGCTGCCAAGGCCCACGAACCGCGGTATCAATCCACAGTCGCGTTCAAAGTGCCAGCAAAATCGCCTTCTTCACGGAAGCACCACATCCAGCGCAAACGGACCATGAAATGTGCTCCGAATGTCGGATTGCGCCCGAACTTGAATGCGCCCCGACCGTGCAAATCCCTCCGACAGCGTAGAAGTGAACAAGACATCGCCTGTAGACTCCGCGGCAATCGTCGGCTCACCCGAGATAGAGCCGAAGGTTAGCGCCGTTCCATCGCCGTTCGGGATGTTGGTTCCTGACCAGACCAACCCCGTGACATCGATGAGACCCCTGTTCTCCACAACGGCCCGCACGAGCCAGGTCTCGCCAGCCTGCGCGATGCCATCGCCGTTTCCACCAGCCTCCTCCACACCGACCGAGCGGAGGAAGAGCGTATCGGGCAACACGAGCGGAATCTCCTCCACGACACCAGACGGCGCGCCGCCGGACGGCGTCGCGAGCAGCTGAAGCGAGGGGAGCGCCTCCGTCGGTGCAATCGCAACATCGAAGCCAAAGGTGAGTGTCACCGAAGCGCCCGGCGTCAGCGTCTGCGCTGCGGGAAGGTCGCCGCGGAGCGTCAGCGTCGCCGAAGAGGGCGAGGCGCCGAAGGCGACATCGACCGCCGGCGCATCGCCAACATTTGCGAGACGGGCCGATAGTGTCCACGACTCGCCCGCCTCCACGAGCAGGTCGTCGCCGCTGCCGTCCGGCGTCAGTTCCAGGTTTGACCAGCGGAGCTCCGATGCAGCGACGGTCACCACCAGCACCCCCACCGAGGTGTCGACCGTGGAGAACCCGCCGGGCACGAAGGCCTCAAGGTCGATCACAGCCGTCCCAGCGGTCGCGGTGGCGGCGATTCTGAAGGCGACCGTCACGGTCGTCGACTCTGCCGGAACGACCGTCACTTCGCTGCTCGGCGTGCCGATCTCAATCTTTGGCGAGATGCTTGAAAGACGGACCACCGCGGTTGCGCCCGCTGCATCCACACCCTCCACCGCAAGATTCGCTACCACCTCCCAGCTCTCGCCGGGGTTGGCCTGGCCGTCGCCGTTGCCGGAGACCTCCCGCGCCAGAGCCGGGCCCTGCCAGCTCAGCCGCGCACTCGAGGTATTGCTATCTGCCTCTGTATCGCCCGCATCCTCACTGCACGCCGCACCGGGGCACTGCCAGCCCGAGTTGGTGCAGAAGCAGAGTCGCTCGCAGCCGTCGACCGTGCCGGCCCACTGCTCGCCCACACAACTGCAGGCGGCACCCGTCTCGGGCGTCGTGTCGCCCGCGCAGGAGGTCTCCCCTGAGCCCGCACCGGGCTCGGGCGTTGGGCTGTCCGAACAGGCGGCGAACAGCAGACAGAAGAGTCCTGCGACGATGCTCTCGGGCCAACCCATCTTCATCTTCATCCTCCGGAATGCCACACGCTCCGCGGAGGCGCTCCGCGAACCCGGGCGCAGTCGACTGCGCGGCCTCAGCGTATAGCCAACCTTTGCAGATTCGCTCAAGGCAATACGCGATGCCGCGCGACATCTGTGCGACGGTGCGGACGAAGCGAAACGCTTGCGCGAGGCGCGGCGCGGTGTCAGTCATCGACGCGCAGACTGAGAGGGCGCCAACGCCGGAGACACTGTGCGGTCACATCCCCTGATTCCATCCATCATCGACGGCGCCTGCCTCGACGAAACCGGTCGTACGACCTTCGACGCCATCGACCCCGCGACGGGCCTCGTCACGGCCCGCGTCGTCGAGGCCACTGGCGCCGACATCGACCGCGCCGTGGCTGCTGCCAAGCGGGCGGTCGCGGGCAGCTGGGGCCGCAGCACCGCAGGCGAGCGGGTCGCGATGCTCCGCCGAGTCGCCGCAGGAATCCGGGCGCGTGCCGCCGCGTTCGTTGCCGCAGAGGTGCTCGATACAGGCAAGCCGGTGGCGCTTGCCTCCGCACTCGACATCCCGCGCGGCGCAGCCAACTTCGACATCTACGCCGACCTCCTCTCCGCGGAGCACGAGGAGGTCTGGCGCGACGAACGGGCCGACGGCACCCGCGCGCTCCACTACAGTCTGCGACGCCCCATCGGCGTGGTCGCGGTCGTCTGCCCTTGGAACCTGCCCTTCCTGCTCATGACCTGGAAGGTGGCCCCCGCGCTGGCCTGCGGCAACGCCGTCATCGTGAAGCCCTCCGAAGAGACGCCGCGCACCGCAGCGCTCCTCGCCGAGGTGATGCGCGAGGCGGGGCTCCCCGACGGGGCATATCAGGTGGTGCAGGGATTCGGACCGGGCTCGTCCGGCGAACTGCTGACGCGCCACCCGGGCGTCGATGCCATCACCTTCACAGGCGAATCGCGCACGGGTGAGGCCATCATGCGGGCCGCCGCCAGCGGTCTCCGCCCCGTCTCCTTCGAGCTCGGCGGAAAGAACGCCGCCATCATCTTTGCCGACGCAGACCTCGACGCGGCCATCAAGGGGACAGCCCGCTCGGTCATGCTGAACTCGGGTCAGATCTGTCTCTGCACGGAGCGCATCCTGGTGGAGCGGTCTGTTTACGACCGGTTCGTCGAAGGGTTGGCTGCCGAGATGCGGAGCTGGAAGGCGGGCGACCCGCACGATGCCGCGACACAGCTCGGGCCACTGATCAGCGCCGGCCATCGCGACAAGGTGATGGGCTACGCGGCTGCCGCGATCCGCGAGGGCGGGTCCGCGCTGGTTGGCGGCGGCATCCCCAACCTGCAGGCGCCCTGGAGCGGCGGCTTCTACATGGAGCCCACGCTCTGGACCGGGCTCGCTG
>JBIIFW010000150.1:0-6268 GCA_044236985.1 Bradymonadia bacterium
CCGCCTCTCCTTCATGGGCCTGCCCACGCCCAACATCTTCGCGGGAGAACAGGCCATCCACTCCCGCTTGGAGTGGGTCTCGGACTACGACATGCACAAGGCCGTCGAGGTCATCGTGGAGCTCGCACGCGTCTGGGAAGAGCGGGCCTAACGCCTATCGGCCCAGCTTCTCGGTACCCTCTGCGGAGCTCCGGCCCTTGAGCTTTTCGAGCAGGCTGTCGGCCTCCCGCTGCTGCTCGGAGGCCTCCGCCGCGCCAGACGGCGTGCGCGACAGCACCCGGCGGTTGGGCTCGTCGGGGGGCAGCCCCTTGAGCCGGCGGAGCTCCTCGGCGTCTTGCGAAGAGAGACCCTCGTCCTTGGCAGACTGGTCTTCGAGTGCGCGGAGCTGTTCGCGGCCGGCCTTCTCGGCCTCCTCCGCTGCCGTGAGGTCGTCGGGGTCGTCCTCCAGCCCCACACCGCTCGCCTCGCGCCCGTCGACGGTGCTCTTGGTGAGACGCGCCTTGAGGTCGTTCAGAATCCGCTCCGGCGTGCCCCCATCAAGCTTTTTGTCTTGCATGATCGTGGGCAGCGCGGCCGCGGCCGCCGAGATGAGAATCGCGATGACGATCCAGCGCAGGATCATGACAAACCTCCAAGTGAGCGTGGAGGCGAGGCTCGCCCGAACCCCCGCACCGGTCAAGAAATCTGCGAGGATTTTGCGCCTCGGCCGCCCCCGCTCTATCGTTACCAGACGATGAAAAACACCGACGCGACCCCGCCCTCCTCGCCTGCCCCCTTCGCCGCCGTCGCGCTGCGCTGGGGCGGCATCCTGCTGGCAGTCGCCGGCCTCATCGCCATCGTCCTCGCGTTGGCCTACCCGAGCCTCGAGCGAGCGGCGCTCGCCAAGGCTGATGCCAAGCTCAAGGCGCGGAACATCGAGCTCACCTACAGCGGCGTCACCACCCGGATGAACGGCCTCGTGGCCTTCGATAACGCGGTCGTCAAAGCCCGAGGCTGGACGCTCACCTGCGACCGCATGGCCGTAAACCTCGCGGTCTACAAGGCCCTGTTTGGCGATGTCCGCGCCGATGTCATCGACCTCGGCACCTGCACCGCCAAGAAGACGGGTGAGGCTGACGCGCCACAGCCGAAGGTCGCGGAGGTCGCCGACAAGGCCTCCTCCATGCTCGGCGCACCGCTCACGACGCTGCGCGAGCGGGTCGGAGAGGTCCGCATCGCCTCCTTCACACTGCACCACCGCATCGGAACCGCCGACCAGACCGCCACCCTCTCCGACTTCGTGGCCGCCTTCGAAGCAGGCGACGAACTTCGCGGCTCGCTCGCGTTGCAGGGCCCCGTCTCGGCGCCGGCAGCCCCCTTCGAGGCGACCGCTGCAGAGCAGGAGATCGCCCTCCGCTTCCCCGCGCCGCTCGCCATCAAGACCGACTATGGTACAGTCAACGCCGGCAAGTTCCTCCTCGCAGACGGCCCGCGCGTCGGCATCGGTGACCTCCGCGCCACGCTCCCCGACTACCCCGAACTGCTCGGCATCGAGGCCGGTTGGCTTGGCATCGAACACAGCGATGCTGGCTGGCGGCTGGTCGGCCGCGACGGCCGCGCGGTGCTCAAGCCGCTGCCCACGCTCCCCGAAGGCTCGGGCGAAATCGAAGAGAAGAAGCCACCCAAACCCCGCAAGAAGCGCGACCCCAACGCGCCCAAGAAGAAGGGCTTCCAGCGGCCCGAAGGCCCCAGCGCAGGCCAACGCCTCTTCACCTCCGCCCTCGAGAAGGGTCGGCTTGCGGTCGCCCTCCTCGACCTCGCGCGCCACGACCTCTTCAATGCGCCCCGCCTCCCCGACGAGAAGCGGCCTGCGCCCGAACTCGGCCCCGACGATCCAGCTCTCCTCGGCGTCACGCCCAAGCTCGAACCGCTCCTGACGCCGCAGCGCGGCAAGCCGCTGCGCGGCCTCCCCGTCGCCCCGCTCGATGAGAAGTTCAAGGCCTATGCAACCAAGGGGCGCGGCTACCTCGACAAGCTCTCCACCGCCCTCTCCAGCACACGCGAACCCATCGGCATCAAGCTCGAGAACATGCAGCTCATGCGCGGCGATGAGGAGCGCGCCGGCGTCCGCTCCTTCGAGATCACCGGCGCAGGCAAACTCGACGCCCAGGTTGGCATCAGCGGCGTCGCCATCGCGCTCAAGGCCGATCTGGCGACCAACGACCCCATCACCTTCAAGGCCGATGGCCTCGACCTCTCGCCCCTCTCAAAGATTCTACCCAAGAAGTCCAACGTGAAGGGAAAGCTCGACCTCGACCTCACCCTCGAGGTCGACGCCGACCGTCCCGCGCTCGTCATCTCCGGAACCGCCGGCATCCGCGAAGGATTCTTCAACTCGCCGGCCGTAGCACCCTCGCCTGTCGAAGGCTGGAGCGTCTCATCGAAGATTGAGGCGGCCTTCGACCTCGCCGATCGTGGCCAGTTCGAGACCCGCGTGGACGGCGACTTCAGCAGCATCCCCGGCTTCCTCCGCCTCTCCGTCAAGCCCGATGCAGAGACCCACACCATCCGCCTCGCCGTGGGCATCTCCAAGCCCACAGAGTGCCAGAAGGCCTACGAGGCCATCCCCGAGGCCATGCTCCCCAATCTCGGCCGCGACGGCGCCAAGTTCACCGGCAGCATGCAGCCCGTGCTCGCCTATGTCCTGCGCCTCAACGACCCCTGGTCCTTCGTCTTCGACATCGATGGCTTCCCCAACACCTGCAACATCACAGCCATCACCAAGCGTGACTACGACCCCATCGAACTCACCAGCAACAGCTACACCTTCAAGGTCACCAACTACGTCTCCAAGAGCGACATCGTCGTCGGGCCGGGCACCCCAGACTTCCTCAGCTACGAGTCCATGCCCCCCTATGTCGGCGCAGCCATGTACCTCTCCGAGGAGATCGGCTTCCGCTACCTCGATGCCCCCGCCAACGCGATGAGCATCCCGCTCATGAACAAGGGCATCCGCATCAGCCTCGAGCGAGGCCGCTTTGTCTACGGCGGCTCCACCCTCTCGCAGCAGCTGGTCAAGAACCTCTATTTCAGCCGCGACAAGACCCTCTCCCGCAAGCTCGAGGAGCTCGTTGTCACCTGGCGCATGTCGAAGGTTGTCCCCAAGAAGCGCATCCTCGAACTCTACCTCAACTGCATCGAGTTCGGCCCCAACCTCTATGGCATCAAGCGGGCCGCCTCGCACTACTTTGGCAAGTCGGCATCGGAGCTAACGCCGCTCGAGGCTGTCTATCTCGCCGCCCTCAAGCCCTCGCCCTACCAGGGTGCCCACGACATGCGGGTGGGCAACTCGCCGGTTGGAGGCATGCTGCCGACGCGGCTCAAGGAGCTCCTCGACCGCCTTCACTCCTACGGCTACGGCGTCACGCCACAGGAGGTCCTGCACTACTGCCCCTACGTGGTGGCCTTCCCGACCTCGTCGACGCCCTCTGCCTACCGCGCCATGCCGCGCCCCGACTGGCTCTTCTCTGGCGGAGAGCCGCCTCCGCTGCCCGCAGGCTACGACCCGGTCCGCGCCTGGTCCGACACCGCAATCCGGCCTGCGCCAGGCGAGCCCTGCTCCTTCGGCGAGCCCGTCGCCGAGGGCTCCGGCGAGGTCGTCGATCCGGCCGCGCCTCCCCTCGCACCGCCCCTCGCGCCGCTGCCCACCGAGTAGCCCGAACGCTGGCCCGCGGACCGGCCGCTACTTCGCAGGCCGCTCCAACACCGCGAGCTGATAGCCTCCTCCAACGCCCCGCTCGCTGCTGTCTACGCCAACCACCACCGTGCCGTCGCGGTCGGAGGTCCAGACGAGCGGCGACGATGCTGCAGTCTCTGCCAGCGCGCTGCCCACAACCTGACCGCAGTCGGCGAGCAGGTAGAGGCCGCCCGCGAACTGCCCCAGCGTGTCGAGCTCGAGCTGGTAGGTGGCGCCCGTCTTCACAGCGAGCGTGAAGAAGTGGTCAGGTCCGGCCCACGAGAGGCCGCTCCCCTTGAAGGACTCGGTGACCTGGGTCGTTGCCCCCTTGGAGTTCCCCATCATCCGCTTGCCGGGCACCAACGCTGGCGCCTTGTCGCAGAGGTCGCTGCCGCCCGCGATGCCCGCGCCCGCAGGCCCCGAGGCGCCTGGCGACGGGAGCCGGAAGACCTCAAGCTCGTAGCTGCCCGCTGCGGTGTAGTCGCCCTTGGCATCCACGCCGAGCCAGATTGGGCCCTCTGCCGTCGCCGTGTAGAAGACCGGCTTGCCGGCCGTCTCGCCGAAGAGGAGGCCCTGCTCCGGCGTCGCGCAGGTACGAACCCCAAAGAGGCCGAGCGACCCAGTCTTCGCGCGGAGGGTGAAGCGGTAGCTGTCACCCGCCTGCAGGTCGATGCGGTAGAAGGCGTCTCGGCCGGCCCAGGACGAGGCGCCGCTGCCCTCCACGGGCTGGAAGTCGCCAGCAAAACCGGCGAGGTCGCCGGAGACAACCGTCGGCGCTGTGCCGACCTCCGGAGAGGAGAGCCAGAGCGGAAGCGTGCAGGTGTCTCCACGCTTGATACCCTCGGGCAACGGCGCAGGATCGTCGCGCAGCGCCGGGCCCGCCGCAGCGAGCGGGGCAGCAGCAAGCGCCGCAGGTGTGACAGCCACTGCGGCCTGCTCCTCGGCCTTTTTGCCGCATCCCTTCCCGCACCCAGCGAGCAGCACAAGCAGCCCTGTCATGGCCGCCAACGACCTTCCCTTCCTGCTCATCGCAAACCTCTCCTCGCTACGTTCCGTTCAACCTGCCTTGCCACCGCGGAGCGAACCCCGCGTCGCAAGACCACGTGCCACAACCTGTTGCGCCACGAACCCTGCCACATCGGGAGCCAGCGTACCCGGCCCGAAGCCGGCATCGTAGCCAAGCTCCAAGGCAAGTTCGTGACCGATGCGCGGCCCGCCAGCAACCACCACCAACTTGTCGCGAAGACCCTCGGCCTCCAGCAACTCAATCAGCTCTGTTAGGTTGGTCTTGTGAATGTCCTTCTGCGTCACGATCTGCGACACAAGGAGCGCGTCTGCGTTGTACCGGTAGGCCGCCTCGATCAGCGCCTCGTTCGACACCTGGCTACCCAGGTTGTGGGCCTCGATCTCGTGGTAGCTCTCGAGCCCCTTCTCGCCGGCGATGCCCTTGAGGTTCATGATGGCATCGATGCCGACGGTGTGCGCGTCCGTACCCGTGCAGGCACCGAGCAGCACCAACTTCCGGCCAACCTGCTCGGCGATGAAGGTATCGATTTCGGTCTTCGTCATGCGACGGCCCTCGACCTTGGGGACCACCACTTTTGTGAAGTCCACCGTCACCGCCGTTCGCGCATAGACAATGAAGAAGCTGTAGCCCTCGCCCAGATCGGCCCCATGATAGATGCTCGGCTCCGTCAGCCCCATGCCGATTGCCATCAGCCGCGCAGCCTCACGCGCCTCGTCTCCGAAGGGCACAGGCAGCGTGAACGAGAGCTGCACAGCGCCGTCGTCCAGCGTGTCGCCATACGGGCGAACCCGCGTCAGGTCGGGCGGAGTCGCCCCAGTTCTACCGATGATTGCCATGGCTCGCCTCGTCTGCGTCGAGCTGCAGTGCAGCCCGAAGTCCAGCTTCGATGGGATTGAAGTAATCTGCCGCGCGAACCACCACGCCGGCGCGACCACGACCTCCGTCGCGACGCCGCTTCACGTCGGCGAACCGACCCGCTGCCAGCGCCTCGAACAGCCCCATCGACTCCACCTCTTCCAGCAGCCCGATGGTCTGCTCCACCGTCTCGTGGGCACGCCGCACCACAAGTCCGTCGCGCTTGAACTCCACCTCATCGCCGATGGAGGCCGCGTTGTTGAGGATGTAGCGCGCACTCTCAATGGCCATGTGACGGTCGTGCATGTGGGGCGTGTGCATCGCCTCGGTATGCATGCCAAGCAGCTGAATCCCCTGCTTCGTCCAGGCCGTCACGAGGTTGAACATCGCATCCTGCACGTAGCCCTTGAAGACGTTGCCCGTCATGTAGCGGGTGGGCGGCATGTACTTGAGCTTGTGGTCGGGGAAGACCTCCCGCACCAGCTGCGCCTGCGCCAGCTCCATGAGGAAGCCGTCGCGCGCTGCAGGGTCCATCTCGAAGGCGTGGCCAAGGCCAAGCTGCCACGGCTGAAGCCCCGAACGGAAGGCGAGCTGCTCATTGATCAGCTGGCTCGCGAGCACCGTGTGGGTCGCCTCAATGGCATCATCGGTCGTCAGGTAGTTGTCCTCGC
>JBIIFW010000151.1:0-6251 GCA_044236985.1 Bradymonadia bacterium
CTGCATCGCGGTGGCGGGCGCCGGCCCATGGGGCAAGAACCTTGTGCGGAACTTCTACGAGCTCGGCGCCTTGGCCTGGGTCATCGACTCGGATCCTGTGCGGCGGGCGCAGATGGCTGCAGACTACCCCGGCGTGAAGGTGGGGGAGCGGCTCGAGGATGCGCTCTCGGATGAGGCGGTACGCGGGGTTGCGATTGCTACACCGGCCATCACCCACGGGCCGTTGACGCGGCAGGTTCTGCAGGCTGGGCGCGATGTCTTCTGCGAGAAGCCGCTGGCGCTCAGCGTCGAGGAGACGCTGGAGAACATGGTGCTGGCCGACGCAGGCGGCCGCATCCTGATGGTGGGCCATGTGCTGCGCTACCATCCGGCGGTGGTGGAGCTCATCCGGCTGGTGCAGACGGGCAAGGTGGGGCGGCTCAAGTATGTGGCCTCGCACCGGCTGGGTTGGGGGCGGATCCGGAATGTGGAGAATGTGCTCTGGAGCTTCACGCCGCACGATGTGTCGACGCTGTTGGCGGTGGCCGGCGAGATGCCGAACCGGGTGTCGGCGGGCGGGTCGGCCTTTGTGCAGCCGAAGATTCACGACATCGTGACGACGCGGCTGACCTTCCCTTCTGGGCTCGAGGCCCATGTGTTTGCCTCGTGGGTGCACCCGATCCGGGAGCAGCGGCTGGTGATCATCGGCGAGACCGGGATGCTGGTCTTTGACGAGTTGGCGGAGCACAAACTCTCCTTCCACGAGAAGCATGTGACCTTTGAGGAGGGGCGGCCGGTGACGACACCGTCGGAGGCGATCCCGATGCCCTTCGTCCCCTTCGAGCCGCTGAAGGCGGAGGCGATGGCCTTTGTGCGGGCCATCGAGACGCGTGAGCAGCCGGTGACCGACGCGCGGGAGGGGCTCAATGTACTCCGCGTGATCGAAGCAGCACAGTCGAGCATGGACAATGACGGCCGCACGGTAGAGCTGACGGCCGAGCCGCTGGCGGCGCCGCGGGGCTGGTTTGCGCATGAGAGTGCGACGGTGGATGCGGGTGCGCGCATCGGGCGAGGCGCCCGCATCTGGCACTACAGCCATGTCTCGTCGGGCTCGGAGGTGGGGGAGGAGAGCAGCCTGGGTCAGAACTGCTTTGTGGCCAAGGGGGTCAAGGTGGGCCGGGGCTGCAAGATCCAGAACAACGTCTCGCTCTATGAGGGGGTGGAGCTGGAGGATGAGGTCTTTGTGGGCCCGTCGGCGGTGCTGACCAATGTGGTGAACCCGCGCGCTCATGTCTCGCGGAAGGATGGCTATGCGAAGACGGTGCTGCGTCGCGGGAGCACGATCGGTGCGAACGCGACGGTGGTCTGCGGCGTAGAGGTGGGGGCCTATGCCTTTGTGGGTGCCGGCGCCGTGGTGACACGGAATGTGCCGGCCTTTGCGCAGGTGACGGGGAATCCCGCGCGGCTATCGGGCTGGCGGTGCCGGTGCGGCGAGCGACTTTGTGGCGCGGGGGTGTCGGTGGGAACCGAGCTAACCTGCGACAGATGCGGGGATTCCTACAAGTTGGTTGGCGAACGCGAACTTTCTTGGCAAGAAGGGGCGGCACCCTGAGGTCATTTTTGAACCGACCTTCTCTCTCCCAGCTCTTTGCGACGGCGAAGCAACGCGCCGAAGGTCTCCGCGACCGTGCGGAGCGCCTGCGTGAGGCGGGGGCACTGTCGGCATTGATGCGGCAGATGGAGGAGATGATTCGGGAGGAGGAGCGGCGGATCGCATCGGGTCGCCATCCGCTGCATGCTGGATACGCGGGGACGGTGAGTCTCTGGTATGCCCGCTTGGAGCTGCGTCCGGGGGTAGATAGCGCCGAGCTCCGGCGGCAGTACCGGTCGCTGATGCGGCAGTACCATCCCGATAAGTTTGCCGCCCATCCGGGTGGAGAGCGTCTGGCGACCCGTGTCGCGCAGGAGCTGACCGTCGCCTACGAAGGTCTGTTGGAACATCTTGGGGAGAATTGACCATGCAGGATGCCTTTGCCTCGCTCATGACCCGTCGCGTCTGGTTGGTTGCGCACGATCACCTTCACGATGAGTATCTGATCGCGGGAACCCAGCAGGTTGCGATCCGGCCTTCGCCGCGGACGCTGTATGAGAAGGTGCGGCTGGTGACACCGGAGGCGGAGTCGGCGCTGCTGTTGGCCTCTCCGACCCGTCGGGCGCAGCAGACGGCCGCTCGCTTGATTCCGAACGCAATATGGGAGTCGCTCGATACGCTCTCGCCGCAGCGGTTCGGTGAGTGGGAGGGCCGGACCTGGCAGGATGTGCGCGAGCAAGATCCCGCGCGGGGCGAGGCCTACTGGAACGAGTATTCGCGGGAGCGTGCGCCGGGCGGCGAGTCGCTGCAGGAGGTTGCCGAGCGGCTGGAGCACTTCCTTTCGGGTCTGCTCAACCGCCCGCGCTGGGACCGCTGTGTGATTGTGACGCACCCGGAGATTGTCCGCGTTCTGATTTGCCAGATTCTGGAGATTCGTCTTCAACAGTCGTTGAAGATCTCGATTGAACCGCTGTCGACGACGGCCATCTCCCACTCGTTGCTGGGCTGGCAGGTTGATGGCGTAAACCTCTTGCCGCAGTAGCCTCATCCATGTCCCACGCAGCCTTTGTCCGCTCGACCCTAACCCTTACTCTCCTGCTGCCGGTGCTCGGCTGCGGCTCAACGCAGGAGTCGGGCGACGGTGGCTGCGGGCCGGTGCTGGCTGGACAGTCGACGGAGGAGGCTTCATCTCGGATCGCCTGTTTTGCCGACCGCCCCGCCCTGGAGGCTGCGGCGGGCTGCCGCGGAGCGACTGACCATGCGACAAGCCTTGCGCCGGAGCAGCTGGGCGCGGCGGTGAAGCTGGTTCTGGGCGCGAAGGTGCGCGAGGATGGCGCCTGGGTTGCCGGCGTTCTTGGCGCGGTGGCAGCGGACAAGGAGCGGGCAACTGCGGTGGCGCAGGCGATGTTTGGCTCGTTCGACTTTGCTGTGCACGGGAACTCGTTTGCAGCGGCGGTTGGCACGCCGGGCCAGACGGCCTTGGGCCAGCAGCTTGCCGGTGCGCCGGAGGGGTTTGCGACGCAGCTGGTGCGCCTGGGTCTGGGCTCCGGGCTGACGGGGCTGGTGGCAGCGGCGCCGGCGGTGGTGGAGCAGCTGGAGGCGACCGATCCGGGGCTGGTCTCCTATGCGGAGCAGATCGCGGGTTCGACGGCGCCGAAGAGCGCCACGGAGCGGAGCATCCTGGTGAAGACGGGGAAGTGGAGCCCTGGCGAGATCATCCGCTGCTTCAAGCGGGAGCGGCCTGACTGCAGCGCCTGGGAGGGGGCTTCGCCGCTTCAGCTGTTCAGCCAGGTGCGGGTGACGCAGGGGCGGACGGCGAGCGATCTTGTGGGGCTGATGCGGAGCGGTCAGCTGGACGAGGCCTCGGCGAAGGCGGTGGTCATAGGCGTCACGACGGGGGAGTATCCGAACCGTGGCGCGATGACGACCTCGCTGCTGCTCGACATGACCGACACGACGGTGCCGGAGCCGATGCGTCGGGTGATTGCGACGACGCCAAGCCCGGGAGCCTGCAGCTTGGACAAGGTGTCGAGCCTGTTGTCGCGGGTGCGGGCGGTGGCCTCGCATGGCGACGCCAAGGATGGCTCGATCTGGGAGGCCTATGTGGCGGCCTGCAAGCCGCTCTGGACGCTGGAGGAGCTTGTGGGGGCGGTTGCGGCCGGCTCGCACCTTGGGGTGTCGGAGGCCTTTGGTCAGACGCTGCGGTCGGAGCTGAAGGGGCGTGCAGGCGAGGTGACCTGCGAGGCGACGACGGCCTGGGTTGCCGCGTCGAAGGATCGGATGACGGCGTCGCCGATGTTTGCGGCGGTGCCGGCGGTTGCGCTATCGGTGGCGCCTGAGGCCTGCCGCGGCGGACTGACGGCGGCGGTAACGGCGCTGGTGAACGACGAGCGGGCCTACGGCGAGGCACGGCTGGCCGGGGTGGAGGCGCAGCTGTCGGCGGGAGATCGTCGCGGCTGCCAGAAGGTTGCGAGCGCACTGGCATGGCGTGATTCGGAGACGCGCCAGGGCCCTGGGGCCTGGGCAGAGAGCGCGGCAGGTAGAATCCGAGGGGTTTGCCGGTAGTGGGAGTCGAAAAGTTACTTTCACCCGCGGCGGAACTTTGCTAGAGAGGGCGCCCCTTTGATGCGGACAGTGAGCATTCGCTGGTTGCATCGAGCGGACAAAAGCAGTGCCAAGCGTGGCTTGGTTGTTTGATTTTTGGAGCATTACGGAGCTCAGGCATGTCTCGATACATCGGTCCTCGCGTCAAGAAACTGCGTTCGTTCGGCGTCGATCTTCCGGGTCTTTCCCGCAAGTCGATGGATCGCCGCCCGACCGCTCCCGGCCAGCATGGACCGACGCGTCGGCGGAAGATCTCGGACTACGGTCGTCAGTTGGCCGAGAAGCAGAAGCTCCGTTACAACTACGGTCTTGGCGAGCGGCAGTTCCGCCGTCTGATCCTCGAGGCCCGTAAGTCGAAGCTCGGTGCAGGCGACAAGCTTCTCGAGCTCCTTGAGCGTCGTCTGGACAATGTGGTCTTCCGCGCCGGTTTCGCCGCGACCATCCCGGCGGCCCGTCAGCTGGTTGCTCACGGCCACATCACGGTCAACGGCAAGCGGGTGAGCATCCCCTCCTACCGCATTCAGGTTGGCGACGTTGTTCGTCCGAAGGATGCCAGCCTTCAGCTCAAGGCGGTTCACGCCGCGCTGCAGTCCCCCTCGCTGTCGTCGCCCGAGTGGCTCGAGTGCGACAAGAGCCGCGTCCTTGCACGCGTCATGTCGCTCCCCGACAAGAGCTCGGTCCCCATGCCGATCGACATCCAGCTGGTCATCGAGCACTACTCGAAGCGCATCTAGTTCCGGCGGGCCGAGCGAAGGAGGTCGGGAACCCTATCTTCGACGCGACGCCCTCCAACGGAAGAAATTGGCCCGCCCTTACGGCGCGGGCTATTTTCGTTTTTGACCCCTCTTTTTGTACGGTTCGTTCATGAAGCATCAGATTGTTCTTCTGCCCGGCGATGGTATCGGCCCCGAGATCGCCGAGGCTGTGCGCCGCATCCTCGACGCCTCTGGCGTGGCCATCGAGTGGTTCCACGCCGACGCCGGCCTGGCCTCGATCGACAAGTATGGCGACGCCATCACCGACGAGACGCTCGCGCTGCTGACCGAGAAGAAGGTGGCCCTCAAGGGTCCCACCACGACGCCCGTTGGCGGCGGTCACCGGAGCATCAATGTGCTCATCCGCAAGACGCTCGGCCTCTTCGCCAATGTGCGCATGGTGCGCAGCCTGCCCGGCGTGAAGACCCGCTATGAGGAGATCGACCTCGTCGTCGTCCGCGAGAACATCGAGGACACCTACGGCGGCCTCGAGTACATGCAGACGGCCGATGTGGGCTCCTGCCTCAAGTTCATTACGCGGCAGGGAACGGCCGATGTGGTGCGCTACTCGTTTGAGTATGCCCGTCAGATGGGTCGCAAGCGGGTGACGGCCGTGCACAAGGCCAACATCCACAAGCTGGCCGACGGCATGTTCCTCGACACCTTCCGTGAGATCGCGGCGGAGTATCCGGAGATCGCGGCCGACGACATCATCGTCGACAATGTCTGCATGCAGCTGGTGACCAAGCCGACGCAGTTCGACGTGCTTGTGCTGCCCAACCTCTATGGCGACATCGTGAGCGACCTCTGCGCGGGGCTCATCGGCGGCCTCGGCGTGGCGCCCGGCTCGAACATTGGCCACAAGCTGGCGATCTTCGAGGCTGTCCATGGCTCGGCGCCCGACATCGCCGGCAAGGGCATCGCCAACCCCACCGCGCTGCTGCAGAGCGCGATCCACATGCTCCGCCACCTGGGCGAGCTGGAGGCTGCTGCATCGGTCGAGAAGGCGCTCCACGAGACGCTGGCGGCAGGCGAGAAGACGGGTGACCTGGGCGGCAAGCTGGGGACAACGGCCTTTGCGGATGCCATCGTCTCGCGCCTCGTTCCTGTGGCGGCCGATCGCGCTGTGACGCCTGTCCGTGTGAAGGCCTTCGGTCACGCGGAGAGCCGGACGGTGAGCGAGGAGCTCTGCGGCGTGGATGTCTATGTGAAGTCGACGACGGAGCCGGTGGTGCCTGCTCAGGTGGGCGCGCTGACCTACAAGGGTGCGACCAACCGGGGCGCGGAGGTGACCGATGCGAACCGTGAGAACCTGACGCTGG
>JBIIFW010000152.1:0-6134 GCA_044236985.1 Bradymonadia bacterium
ACCCGCGCCAGGTCGCGGTTCACTATGTGCTTCCCGTCGCGTCGGGCAGCGTGGTACGCGAGATGCGACTCGACCGCGACGGTGAGTTTCTGGAGTCCTGGCCTGAGGGCTTTTTCGAAGAGCGATTCGTGGACATGTTCGATACCGATGGTCGGGAGGGGTAGCGATGAGGAGCGCCACCCGATCGCCCTCGGCTCTCTACTGTTTCACGCTCTCGCAGGCTGCTGCCGACGGGCTCTCCGCCTGCGGCTCCGACCAGGCGCGGATGGTGCTGCGCGGGCTCGAAAAGGCCTGGAGCGCGAACGGTGTTTTTGTGACCGATCGCGGTCGGGAGCATTGGAAGGAGCTGGTTCGCGTTGCCGGTCTGCCAGGCGAGGGCACAAAGCGGTTGCTACTTCAATTCCTGGAGGCTGGGCCGGTCGCCGAACTCGCGGCCTGGCCGCAGTGTGCCGATGTGGCGGCGTCGTCGCGCGAGGTCGTTGAGCCCGAGGGTGGCACCTGGTTTGTCTCCGAGGAGGAGTATGATCGGATGGACCTCAATGAGGAGCAGGAGCTGCTCGCGGAGTCGCGCTGCAACGACAAGGATGTGGAGTTCTGCAGGTTGATGACCTTTAGCGATACCCGCTGGGATTCGGGCCATGCGTCGCTCGACCTCGAGGCGGAGGCGTCGTGGTCTCCATTCGTCTCTTCGCTGCTGCCGATGGTGGGTGCCGCGAAGACGCTGACCATCATCGACCGCTACGCCGGCAAGGACCTCGCTGGGCCGCCGGAGGATTCGGGCGTGATGACCTTTCTGCAGGCGCTGTTCGGGCAGCCATCACGCTTCGTGCGGCGGCTCGAGCACCTCAACCTCTTTGTGGCATCCGGGGTTGCGAAGGTTACGAACCAGCCCAAGAAGGGGTTGCTGGAGACCGCGGATATCGTGGCGCAGGTCGAGGCGCTGGTGCCGGCGTTGAAGGCGCTCGGCTTCCGCTCGGTCCGCCTCTGCGTGGCGCCTGACGAGACCTTCCGCGACCATGTGCATGGCCGCTATCTTGAGTTTGCCGGTGGCTCACTCATGCGCCAGGCGCGGGTGGTGGGGCTCAGCCACGGTTTGGCCGTGATTCGGCCGAACGGGCTGCTCCGGAGCGAGCTTGTGGCGGGCGTCGAACCGCAGATCTCGCTCGATGGCCGCCGTCGCGAACTCGAGGAGAGCGCACTCTGGCAGGGCGCGATCTACACCGACGAAGGGCCGCTGCCATGAGGGACCAGGCGGCGGGATTGGGACAGGGCACCGTCGCCATCGTGGGCGGCGGTTTTTGCGGTCTGGCGCTGGCAATCCAGCTGCTCCGGCGCGCAGACGTTGGTGGCCGCCTGGTGCTGTTCGAACCCGCTCCGTTGCTTGGCGGCGTGGCCTACACAACCGAGCAGCCGCGCCACCTGCTCAATGTGCCGGCCGACAGGATGTCGCTCTTCCCCGAGCGCCCCGACGACTTCGTGCAGTTTGCAGGCGCGGCGGGATGGCCCGATGCAGGGCTGCAGTTCCTGCCGCGGCCGCTCTACGGGGCCTATCTGCGGGCCGCCTTCGCGCAGGCCGCGGAGGAGGCCGGCGACAGGCTGGAGGTCGTTCGCGACGAGGTTCGGGCGGTGCGACCGCAGGCGCAGGGCTGGGTCGTGGAGGCGGGCGGCGCGCAGTGGGAGGCCTCGTCGGTGGTGCTGGCGAGCGGCAACGGCCCGCCGATTGTGCCCGGTCCGCTGCGCAAGCTGGGAGCGGTCCCAGAGGTCATCACCGAACCCTACCGGCTCGGCGCGCTGGCAGCCATCGACCCCGATGCGGCCGTGCTTGTGCTAGGCATGCGGCTCACAGCGGTAGACATCCTCGAGTCGCTCGCTTCGCAGGGCCATCGAGGGCCTGTCTTCGCGCTCTCGCGGCGCGCCCGCTGGCCCGCAGAGCACCTGCCGGAGGTGCGCTGGCGGGGCGAGGCTCCCACGCTTGGCGCACTGCCGGAGCCGCTGACGGCCGATGGTCTCGCCGACTGGTTCCGTGCGGCGGTCGAGGCGGCCGAAGCGCGCAGCATCCCGTGGCAGGCGGTGGCCGACGCGGTGCGCCCGCGCGTGCAGAGGCTCTGGCAGGAGCTGCCGGAGGCGGAGCAGACGCGCTTCTTGTCGCAGCATCGCGGGGCATGGGAGTGGGTGCGCCACCGGCTGCCGGCGCAATGCGCGGAGGCGCTCCGCGGCTGGGAGCGCTCAGGCTGGCTGACGCCGCTCGCAGGCGAGATTGCCGGAGCAGCGCAGGAGGACGCGGGGCTCGTCGTGAGGCTCCGCACACCTGAAGGTGCAGAGGCGCTCCATCGGTTCGGTGCGGTGGTCTGCGGCGCCGGCCGCTTGAGCGATCCGCGCCGCTTCGGCGGCCACCTCTGGCCACAACTCATCGGGGAGGGTCTTGCGCAGCCCGACCAGCATGGGTTGGGTGTTCAGGCGGCCGCATCCGGCGAGGTGCATGGCGCACCGGCGGGGCTTTACGCCTTGGGCAGCCTGCTGCGCCCAACGCTCTTCGAGTCAACCGCTGTGCCCGAGCTTGCGCTGCAGGCGGCGGCACTCGCTGCGCACATTGCGGCAGGCGTCGCGGAATAGGCGCGGACCTTGCACCGCTTCTACCTGCGGTGCCACCTTCGGCATCGAGACAGGCAGAGAGGTTCCCATGAACATCGAAGTTCGTTTCGTCCACCTCGACAGCTCCGACGCCCTGCGCGATCATGTTGTCGCCCGCCTTCGCAGCCACCTCGACCGCCTCGACCGTGAGGTCACCGAGGCCCGTGTCCGCTTCACCGACGTGAACGGTCCGAAGGTGGGCGGCATGCGCTGTCACGTGACCCTCTCCGGCCCCCACATCGGACAGCTCGACGCGGCCTCGGAGCAGGAGAGCGCCTATGTGGCCGCCGACGAGTCGGTCGACGCCGCGGTCCATGCAGTGGTTCGCGAACTCGACCGCCGCCGGTCGATGCGACGCGCCGGCTAGGCCACCGAGCTGCGACGAAAGCGGTGGGTTCGCAGCGGGTCGCCGGGCGTGGTCTCGCCCGCCGCATCGCGGACGAATCCGTGGGGTTCGAGCAGCCGTGAAAAGCGGTTAGCGTGGCCCCGCCCTGGGTCGACGAGGATGACCTCGCAGATGGCGCTCGCATGGCGCACCACGAAGTCGGCGAGGAGCCCTGCGTGGTTCGGCTCGTAGAGGAGGTCGCTTCCGATGATGAGGTCGAAGCAGCCGAGCGCGGAGTTCTCGTCCGCCCAGCCTTCGCGCACGAAGGGGATGGGGGCGCTCTGGTTGAGGTCGCTGTTGAAGACGAGGAAGGTGCCGGCTGCCGGGTTGTGGTCTGTCGCAGTGATGTTGGCGCCCCGGGCACTCAGCACGAGCGAGGCGATGCCGAGCCCGCAGCCCACCTCGAGCACGCGGAGCCCTGCGACGGGATGGGTGACCATGTGGGTGGCGAGCAGCGTTCCGGCCTCCCAGACCATGCCGAAGAGGGGCCAGCTCGAGGGCGAGACACCGAGCGCCTCGGCGGCTCCGTCAGGGTCGCTGAACTGCTGCCGGTCGCGCAGGGTGCGGAGGTGGATGTCGTGCCGGCCAAAGACCAGCGTCGTGAAGAGAAAGCGGAGCGGTTCGATGAGTCTGCCTGGTGCTGCGGAGCGCAGCCAGGCGAATGCGTCGCCACCACGATGGGGCGGGGGTAGCGTGGATGGCGGGTGAGGTCGAGGAGCATCGTCGTTCCGTTCGGAGCTGCACGGACGATAGCGCTGGCATTCAATCCCAGACCTGCCACAAGGGCCAAGCACTCCGGTCTCGCCGCGGCGCGGAGGTCCCTCCTCCACCGCCTGACGCTCCCGCCTTGCGCTCTCCGTGCGAGGCACCATGGCTGGCGAATTCGAGAATCCTCCCGGGGCACAGGTCCCTCTCTGCATGTTGTCGAAGTGACGACCGGCGGAATGCGCAGGCAGGTCTCCTTCTGGGTCTTCGCGATGCTGATCGCCGGGCTGCTCGTCTGGGCGCTGTCGCCCGTGGTCGGCTTCGCCTTCGTGGACTGGGACGATCGCCACTACATCGTGGAGAGCGTTTTCACCCGCCACCCGTTTTCCGCCGGGCTGCAGAACTTCCTGACCACGCCCTGGTACGGCTATCCCATCCCGCTCGTCTCGCTCAGCTGGGCAGTGGATGCGCGGCTGAGCGAGGGTGAGGCCTGGAGCTTCCATCTGACCAACCTGCTGCTCCACCTCGGCAACACAGCGCTGGTCTTCGGTGTCGCGCGCGGGTGGGGGCGTACGACGCCTGCGAGCGACCCCGACATGGCTCCCGAGCGGCTGATCGCGGCGGCGCTGGTCGCCGGGTTGTGGGCAATGCATCCTGTGGTTGCGGAGCCTGCCTCCTGGTGCATCGGTCGCAAGGACCTGCTCTGCACCGCTGCCGCGCTGCTCTCGGTGCTCGGTTCGCGACTTGCGGTCGCCCAACCCGGCGCAGGGTGGCGCTGGCTCCGCTGGCTCGCCTTCGCCGCGGCGCTCGGCTCCAAGCCGACAGGGGTTGTGGTGCCGCTGCTCTGGCTGCTCGACAGCCGCGTTCGTAGCGAGAGCTTCGACCGCTCGTTGTTGCGCGAGGTTGCCGCTGCGCTCGTCGTCTCGCTCGGCTTCGCCGTCGGCTCCTTCTCGCTGCTGGGCGACGCCGGCGGGCTCTCTTCGACGACCCCGTTGGACCGGCTCCTCTTCGCGACGCGACACCTTGCGCTACAGGCCGAACACTACCTGCTCCCGCTCTCGCTTGCGCCGCGCTACTTCATGGCAACCGCCGGGGTGGGTGCCCTGGTCGCGGCCGTCGCGGGCGGCGCGCTCTGGCTTGCGCCCGCATTCGCCGTTTGGCGTCGAGGCTGGTCGGAACTGAGCGGAGGTCTGCTCTGGGTGGCCGTCTGTTTCCTGCCCGTCGCTGGCTTCATCGGAATGAATCGCGGGCCTGCCGACAGCTACTTCTACCTGCCTTCCGTCGGGCTCTGGCTGGCTGCGCTCCCGCTGTTGCGTCGCATCGCGCTGCGCGCCTCCGGGCGGCTCGGCGCCATGGTGATGCTCTGCGTTCTGGCCTCCGCGCTCCGCTGGCAGAGCGGCATCTGGGCCGACTCCGAGTCGCTCTGGCGGCGGCAGGTGGAGGTAGCGCCCGATGTCGCGACCTCGTGGTGGTCGCTGGCCGATGTCTACGCCGCTTCGGGTCGCCCGCGCGAGGCGGTCGCCGTCTACGAGTATGCCCTCAAAGTCGTGGCGCCACCGCTGTCGCCGGCTCCCTATCTGGAGATGTCGCGGGGCTGCCTGCTGGCCTCGGATCGGGACTGCGCGACCCACTGGCTCACGGTCGCCGAGACGGCCTTCCCGGGCCGAATTGATGTTGCCCTGCGGCGCGTCGGCATGGACCTTCTCGGCGGTGCGACGCTGGCGACGGCAGACCCGACGGGCGTGGTGAGCGACTGGCTCCGTACGCTGCTCCCCTCCGGATTGGCAGTCGATTACGGGCTGGTGGACGATGACGCGGCGGCGCTTGCTGCGCTCCGAGCGAGCGCTGGTGAGGGGGAGGGCGATGTTGTCACCCGTCCGCGCGCGCGTGCCCTGCTCGACTTCGGTTTTGGCCGCATGAAGCAGCGGTCAGGGGCCACCGAGGCGCCGCTGCCGCTGTGAGAGGAAGAGAGAGGCAGGCTCGAGCGTAGCGCCGGAACCGAGCCCCTCCGCCCAGTCCTCGGGCGCTGAGGAGGCGCCGGCGCTCTCTCCAACCGCGAGCCGCACCGACAGCTCCGGCGCCGTGCCGATGGTGTAGCCGAGCGACCACTGACGCGACGAGATGAAGCCGTCGCCCCGGTTGTTCCAGAAGACATTCTTCCATGCCGAGAGGCCCGCGCCGGTGCTCTCATCGCCCCGGTTGTGGGCCTGCCAACCATCGTCGATGATGCAGGAGTCGATGAGGTTGGCCGTCGCGAGCGAGTGGTGGAACTCGGAGGCCGCGGGGAAGGGAATCGTGAAGGTCGACGATAGCACCTGGGCGCTCCCGCGGCTCTCCACCCGATGCCAGACGCAGCCGCTCGTGCCGAAGCCCCAGTTCTGGATGAAGTTGTGGCGGCCGTTCTCTGCAGTGC